>JAICMD010000205.1 GCA_025929405.1 Mucilaginibacter sp.
ACCGTCCATTGCACTCTTGCTTAGGCGAATAAGCACCAGTATAATTGGTCGTAGTACCGGAAAACTCAGTATAGACATCAAGGTACCATTATTACCTGCTTTAGATGCGATAGCCGATATCATGGTAAATGTGGTTGAAAAGCTTAAACTACCCAGTAGCACAGCCATAAAATACAACAAAGGATCGCCGATGTTATTGGTAAAAAATAGCAAGTAAACTACCAGCGCCAATAGGCTCAATAACGACATGAGTAGTACGTTGTATATGGTTTTTGATAATATAATAGCCTGCGGACTTGCTATGGTATAATAATATAAAAGTCGCCCCCTGCTTTCCTGCATAAAACTTTTGGCTATGGCATTTACTGATGCAAACAGCATGATTATCCAAAACAACACATTCCACACAACCTTATAAGCACCGCTGCCCATAAAGCCCGGCGTAAGATTAAATGATATAAAGCAGATAAATATGGTTGATACGACATACAGCAGCACCCCGTTAAAGGCGTACTTTGAGCGCCACTCCAGCAATATTTCTTTTTTTAGCAGATACCAGGTTTGATCTAAAAGGGTCATTTGCAGGCAAAGGTAGTAATTTAGTGATTAGTTAATTAGTGATCAGAGATTAGTAATGCAATGTTTATAAGTAAATGTATATTGTCTATTGCTGTCAAAAGTCTCTGACTTCGGACAGCGTATCAAAAATCGGAAACTTCAGATAGCGTAACATAAGACGAATAGCATCATTATTTATAAACAGTTAAAAACTTATATTTAAAGCTTGTATTTTTGAATAATCAATCAACCAATTTTTAATCTTCAATCTTTAAAAGATGCCCATAGCTTATTATCGTACACCGGTTGGTATTGCCAAAATTATTGAAGACGATGGTTATATCAGCAGTATTACCGTTAACGATGAGGGAGCGCCTGTTGATGAGCCTTCAACTCCATTATTAAAAACAGCTATTAACCAATTGGACGAATATTTTGCAGGTGAAAGAAAGGTATTTGATTTGCCGCTAAAACAGTCGGGGACTGATTTTCAGCAAACGGTATGGACGCAATTACAGTATATTGATTACGGTACTACTGTTAGCTATGCAAAATTAGCTGAAAATATGAAAAGTCCGTTGGCTATACGTGCTATTGCTGCGGCTAATGGTAAAAATAGCTTGTGGATAGTTGTACCCTGCCACCGTGTTATTGGTACAGACGGCGGTCTTACAGGGTATGCCGGTGGCCTGTGGCGCAAGCAATGGTTGTTGGAGCACGAGGCTGCTACTCTCGGCATAGGTCAAATTAAAATGCCTTTTTAATTCCGTTAGTTAGCTTAACTATTTTTTCATAAAGCTGATATGGCTTAAACGGTTTTGAAAGTGCGTCGTTCATTCCGGCAATCAATGCTTCATCATGTTCCTTTTCCAGCGCCGATGCGGATAAAGATAAAATTGGGATACTCCGTTTTGGCTCGTCAAACTCCGTTCTTATTGCGCGTGCTGCTACATAACCATTCATTTCGGGCATGTGGGTATCCATCAGCACCATATCATAATTATTTTCTCTTAACTTTTCCAAAGCTTTACGGCCATTGTCAACTATATCAAAGCCAATATTCCAATCCCTGAGCAATTTGGTTAACATAAACTGGTTAACCATATTATCTTCGGCAACCAGCATGGTTATATCTTTAAATGGCGTTAATTCCGCAACAGGTTTCTCAACAATTTCATCTTTTGGTTTTGATATTACTTTATACCAATTAACCACGCTAAAGGTGCTACCCCGTCCTACCTTGCTAACTACATTAAGTTCGCCGCCTTTTAGTTCAACCAGCTTTTTTACGATGGCCAATCCCAGGCCGGTACCACCATAAGTGTTTGATGTATCCTTTTCGGCCTGTTCAAATGAATCAAATATTGTTTTAAGCTTATTGGCCGGTATACCAATACCCGTATCCTCAATGCTATATTGCAGTTTTACCGCATCAGGGCTTTTTTCAAGTAATTCCACTTTAAGTTTCACATATCCCCGCTCGGTAAAATTTATGGCATTACTAAGCAAATTCATAAGTATTTGGTTAAGCCGCAACGAATCAACCATAATATATTCCGGCACATCATCTGCTACTTCCAGTATTAAATCTATTAACTTTTTATCTGCCTTAAACTTTAATAAGTTATAAACCGAATGAAGTAATTTGTGCAAGTTACCCGGCGATCTGATAATACTAAATTTCCCGGCCTCAATCTTTGATATATCCAATATATCATTTATTACACCCAGCAATGATTGTGATGATGTATCCAACAATGCGAGCATATTGCTTTGCTGCTCGGTAATATCCGTTTTCTTTAATAAATCTGTTAAGCCAATAATACCGCCGATAGGTGTACGCAGTTCGTGGCTCATATTTGCCAAAAAATTTTCTTTAGCTTGCTTACCATTTTCTGCAGCTTCTTTAAGTTTAATAAGCTGCTCCTGGTAACTTTTGGTATGTGATATATCGCTTATATTAAAGAAAAAAGCAGCGTTGCGGTATGATACGCGACATTCGGCCCAAATGCTGGTTTGTTGAAAGGTATTAAACCTAAATTCAAATACTGCGAGTTCGGTATTGTCTTTAATTATCTGGCCAAGCTTTTTACGAAATTCGGTTTTATCCTCATCCGCAATCATATCAATTATACTTTTGCCAATAATGTGTGATGGTTTAAAACCCAATATTTTTTCAACCGCAGGGTTGATGCTTTGAATGCGATAACCATGCGCATCAACCACACAAATAATATCAGCCGAATTTTTAACGATAAGGGCAAAATTTTCCAGTTCTTCATTCTTTTCCCTGATCTCCATCTGGGAACGGGCAAGCTGTATAAACGAATCTATTTTTGCCGATGTGATATAAGGATCAAGAGGTTTATATAAATAATCAACAGCCCCGGTTCCTAAACCTTTTACCGCATATTTCACCTGGGTTGATATAGCTGTAACAAATAGCACCAGTATATTTTTAGTACGCGGATTTGATTTAAGCATATTAACTAACTCAAATCCGTCGATCTCAGGCATCTGTACATCAATTAACGCAATAGCAATTTGGCTTTCCCAGGCTATTTTAAGCGCTTCATTGGGTGATGTAGTTGAAAATATTTTTACGTCGTCCCTTTTTATGAGGGCTTCTAATACCACAATATTTTCTTCGCGGTCATCAACAATTAATATATTAATAGGGGTTTGCATTTAATTGGGGAAATAAGGTGTAATAGCAATTATGTTTTAAACAGTTGCAAAATATCTTTGGTATCTAAAATATATTCGGCTGCATTTATATTAATTGCAGCCAGCGGCATTTCGGGCATTTCGGCCTCGGCAGGGTTTTGAGCTATAGTTAAAGAACCTGCATTACGTAATTTAAGCAATCCCTGTGCCCCATCTTGATTGGCTCCCGAAAAAAGCACAGCCGTGCAATGGCCCTTATAAACTTCGGCAGCGCTTTCAAAACTCACATCAATTGACGGCTTTGAGTACCAAACATCTTCAGATACATCTAAACCAAAACACATTTCCTTTTCAATAAGTGTATGGTAATTGGGCGGAGCTATATAAACAGTACTGTTGTTTATGCAATCCTTATCATTCACTTCCCGTATCAATATACGGCTATTATGGGCAAACAGATTTTCAACGTCACTTAAATAATTTTTTTTACGATGAATTACTATCAGTACTACCTTATTAAAGTTACTTGAAAACGTTTGTACCGCATTAAAAATTGGTTTAAACGAACCCGCCGAGCCACCAAGTAGCAGCAATTTACAGTTTTGCCAGCGTTGAATAATATCGGGATTAAGTGCCAATTTTTTGATATATATTTTCCTTCAAGTTTACAGCCTTAAATTTCTTCCTGAAATAATCGGACCGTATGGTTTCTTTGGTGCCCAAACATAAAAAACCTAACGGCGCCAGGCTGTTATAAAAAAGTTCAAGTATGTGCTCCTGTAATTTAATTTCAAAGTAGATAAATACATTACGGCAGCTTATTAACTGAAATTCATTAAATACGCCATCCGAAACCAAATTATGTACAGAGAATAACGTATTTTGTTTTAATTCATTATGAATTGTTGCGGCTTCGTATAAAACCGTAAAGTGATCAATTATTGATCCGCTTAAACCTGCAAGCTGATAATTTTCGGCGTAGGATTTTATTTTACGCAAACTATAAATACCCTTACGCGCCTCATTAAGCATATTTGTATTAATATCGGTGCCATAAATAAATGATTTTTTACGCAAACCGGCTTCGTTCAACAATATCATTAATGAATAAACCTCTTCGCCCGACGAACAGCCGGCACACCATATTTTGTTATGCTGATACGATGCTAAATAAGGAATAACCTGATTATTTAATACCTTGTAAAAAGAAGGATCGCGAAACATTTCGGTAACGTTAACGGTAACCTCTTCTAAAAACTTCTGAAAAAATGCTGTATCGTTTATCAGTAAATGTTTCAGGTCATAAAAATTCAGCTTTTGCATCTGCATTATCCGTATAACCCTGCGTTTAAGTGATGCTTTTGAGTAATCGGAAAAATCAAACCCGTAGATACTTTTTACAATATCAATAAGTTCAAATAATTCTTCAACAGATAATGTTCCAAACTGGTCATGCATATTATTTTTCAAGCCATAACTGCATTAAAGCAATAAGCCTGTCCATATCAACGGGCTTGGTTATATAATCATTGGCACCGGCCGCAATACATTTTTCGCGGTCATCCATCATTGCTTTTGCAGTTAATGCAATAACCGGAAGCCTGGCCCATTTGTTTTGTTTGCGTATTTGCCTGGTTGCTTCATAACCATCCATTTTGGGCATCATAATATCCATCAGCACAATATCAATATCAGGCGTATCTTCCAGTTTTGTTAATGCTTCTTCACCGTCGCCTGCTACTTCAACTTCCATCTCATAGCTTTGCAGCGCACTGCTAAGGGCAAAAATATTGCGCATATCATCGTCTACTATTAATACTTTTTTGCCTTTAATACTGTCTTTACCTGTCGTCATAATAGTACTTTTAGTTGTGCTTGCTTTTGTGTTAGTTGTAGTTTCGCTTATTTTATTTAAAAACAGATTCACTTCATCTATCAATCTGTCTGACGATTTATTTGTTTTTACTACCATTGCATTGGCATACTTCATTAATCTGTTTACCGATGCCTTATCAAGCTCCATTGCGGTGTTAACAATAACGGGCAATGCTGCAAAACGTTCTTCTTCTTTTATTTTATCTAAAAGATCAAGGCCCGAAATATCAGGCAGGTTAAGATCAAGTATTACACACTGATAATCGTTTTCATGCAACATCCGGAAAGCCGACTCGCCATCAAAAGCCTGATCAACAGTTATACCATTATTTTGCATCATTTCTTTTAGCGCCTGGCTCTGTGCCTGATGATCCTCAACCAGTAATATTTGTTTAAAACTGCCGCCGCTTTGTGCCATTATATCGCCAAACAGTTTATCCAAAGCTGCGGTATCAATTGGCTTTTTCAGGAAACCGATAGCACCTTCCCTGCGCACCTTATTATCGGCCGCATCACCCGCCGACATTAAATGAACAGGTATGTCCGCGGTTTCGGGCAGTTTTTTTAACTCTTTCAATATCTGCCATCCATCCTTACCCGGCAGCATAATGTCCAATATTACAGCATCAGGTTGGTTTTCTTTAATAGTATCAACTGCTGCTGCACCATCATTTACCACTACCGATTTATAACCATGGTCGCGGGCATAATCCTGTAATATATCCGAGAAATTTTTATCATCTTCTACAATCACCACCAACGGATCACGGTCAGGACGTATGGATTTTTGTACAGGCTTTAAATTAATAACCGGTTTAAATGTTTCGGCTGTAGGCAAAATTTCTTCCCGTACCTCAACAACATGTTTTGCTTCAAGCGGTAAGGTAAGTATAAACTCGCTGCCCTGGCCGGGTATGCTGGTTAATGAAATATGTCCGCCCAACAAGGCTGTCAATTCGCGACTGATGGACAGCCCTAAACCAGTGCCACCATATTTGCGACTGGTTGAACCATCTGCTTGCTGAAATGCTTCAAATATGATTTTTTGCTTTTCGGCAGGTATGCCAATGCCGGTATCTTTTATACAGAAATCAACGGTACTGCCTTTACCTTTAACTACGTTTACAGCTATCGATCCTCCTTCAGGCGTAAATTTAAAGGCGTTTGAA
>JAICMD010000103.1 GCA_025929405.1 Mucilaginibacter sp.
ACCAGCATTACAGACAAAAGTAATGTACACGACAAGCATAAATTTTTTACGGGTGTAAATTTTTTTAACTTCATTTTTAATGGTTTAATTTAATGATTAACATTTTGTGTATTTTTTCAGGAACATGTGTATGGATTAAAATACGTTATAAAAATGTTTTTATTATATAATTAAAATAATTTCTTTTAAATAAGTTATTTATTTAATTTGATTTCTTTAATATTATTTTAATTATTTTTAGGTTTTTAAAAATATACCGAGGCGAAAGTATGAAAACTTTGTAAAAGTTGCTTGAAAAATAAAAAATAAATAAAATTAATTTTGGCAAATGTTCAGGCATGGCCATTTCTGGCATGATTTTATAAATTAGTGCACATTTTTGGACACACCTATGCCAATATTGACTTATATATTTCTTTTAAGGTAAAATTTTATTAATGAGATATAGCTGGATAAGAAAAAGTACGTTCTTATTCTGATTTTTAGCACACCTTTGCGGCTCTTACAGCCAGGAATTTAACTACAGAAGATTATCTGATTATAGTAATATAGCCTGATATAGGCTTGGTTATATTTTGCAGATTAATAACATAATAGTATACACCTGCCGGAAGCGGTGAGCCTTTATATGTACCATCCCATGGAATACTATAGCCATTTGCGTAATATACGTTTTGGCCGTTACGGTTATAAATGGAAACGGTACATTGCTGGTACGAGTCCAGAAATTTGATATGCCAGGTATCATTTACACCATCGCCGTTAGGAGAAAAAGCGTTAGGTATTCCGTATGAGTCTGTAATCGTTAATTTACCGTCCTGGTAAGTTATAACATAATCTTGACCGGATGCCCCTGATGCTGTTATCGCATATTCACCGGCTGGAGATGTTTGGGTGGCTGTAGTCTGGAAGATCGGAAGATTTGATAATTGGCTTGGTGTATCGCCGTTCTGAAAGCCTTTGTAGGTGGCAGTAAAAGGTGGGTTAGGTGCGCCCACAATTTTTATTTTATCATCTGCAATAATAGTAAGCGGGGCGGGCGCTATAATAATGTTTCCGGATACATAAGTAATTTTATAATTAGATTGGTTAATAGGGTTAGAGGTGCCGCCTGTAACTGCGGCAATTGTTACGCAGCTAAGGCAGCTCGGTACATGCGCACCTGCAGTTCCACCTGTGCCGTAAGCCACCGAAACGCTGCCTATCGTTTCGCCATTTTGCAGGCCGGTATAGGTAAACGAAGTAAAGCCGGGTCCGTCCTTCAAGGTTTCGCCATAAGTTTTATTAACATTATTGGCGGTAATGGTTAATTGGGCCTGCGTTACAATAATATTGGCAGGAACATAAGTAATTGTATAATTGTTGTTTGCAAAGGTACCGCCGGTTGCAGCCGCAATGGTAACACAATAATAATATGTCCCTGCCCCATCAGTAGCTGCAGCCCCTGTACCATAACCAATAGTTACCGAGCCAATAGTTTCGCCGTTTTGCAAACCTGTACTTGTAAATGCTGCTGAGCCGCTTCCGCTTGTAAGTGTTGTGCCGTATGGTTTATTAACATCATTAGCTTTGATGGTTAGCGCCGCGCTGGTTACAATTATATTAGCGGCAGCATAATTAATAGTATAATTATTAGCCGAAAAGGTGCCTAAGGCATTAGCTATTGTTACGCATGCCACGTATGTTCCCACACCATCAGTTCCTTGCGCGCCGGTGCCGTATCCAACAGTAACGCTGGTTACAGTTTCGCCGTTTTGCAAACCTGTAGTGGTAAAGTTTTGATATCCGGTACCGCCTGTCAATACCGTTCCATAGGTTTTAGTAACATTGTTTGAGGTAATTGTTAATGATGCTTTATTTACAACTGATGGTGTTACGGGAGTATTTACATCAGTTGCACCTGCACTGGTTAAATTAATGTTGCCGCTATAATTACCCGCCGCAGTAGTGGCTGGCAAGCGCAGGTAAACGGTAGTGTTGGCTATATTTCCACCAGGCCCTACCGGGATGGTTATACTGGTTGCAAATGCCGAACTACTATTAATACTTACCTCAAATCCTGTAGGTGCGGTAACAGTGATTCCGGCTGTAAGGTTACTGCCCGATACGGTAAAGCTGGTATTTGCCGAAGTCGAGCCATAGGTAGTGCTTAAATAGCCGGGGGTGCCGCTCTCGCTGATGGCAGGAGAAGCATAGCTGTTTAAAAGAATATTGCTGTTATGTTTTGTTGCATAGGCATTAGCCGCAAACCCAATTGCAAAAAAACTGAATGAGATAACTATATATCGTATTAAGTAAAATGTTCTATACATGGTAAGCTCGTAACACGGAAATAACATGTTTAAAACAAAAAAGTTTATTTAATGCACAACAATAGTTTTTTAAAATACCATGGGAGAAATAAAAATAGAATAAGAGTGTTTGGAATGTATTTTTACTGATTAAAAAACTATAATGTCATAGTTAAATACTCCATAAGAAATAGAAAGTTGGAGAAAAACTGAATTTTTTTTCATTTTAATTTGGCATCTACTAAAATATTCGTAAATTGCATTAGTAGTTTTATGTGGTTGTTAATAGCGCTGAAATATAGCTGGTTACAATAAATAAAATATTTTTAAAATTGTTTTTTACAGCACATTATACGGATTTTTTCAGTATAAATTTGATAAAGATGTAAATTTGGTAAACTGAAAATTTACATTAATAAACCGACAGTTACCCAAATTTTATTTTTTTTTATAAAATATATGTTAAATTTGGTGAGATAATCTTTAGTATTAATAGTTAAATAAAAAAATTAAACAGTCGCATTCTCTGGATGAATGCAAGGCAAAATGTTTGAAATTGGTAAAAAAATAAAGACCCTTCGTCAGCAACGGGGGTGGTCACAAAGTCATATAGCTGATTTGTTGAGTATATCAGTGCCGGCTTTTTCTAAAATCGAATCGGATATTACCGATTTAAGTATCTCAAGGCTGAAACAAATTGCCGATGTTTTTAATATGCCCGTTGTTGAAATGATTTCTGATCAGGCTGATCCAAGCCAATCATTACTTGATGAGCTGCAGGAGGCTAAAAATACAATAGCTGCGCAAGGCACCAAGATCAACCATTTGCAAGAGTATATTATAACGCTTTATGAGCAATTGCATAAACAACAAACGCAGCAAGATGTAATTAACGGATAATTACATCTTGTGCGCTCTCTTAAACTACTATAAACTTTATCTTAATTAAAAACCTTAATAAGCATTCTTATCGCCTTTAAAGGTTTTTGTAAATGTTTGCAAAACAATTTGCATATCCAGCCAAAAGTTCCAGTTTTCTATATACCAAAGGTCATGTTCAACTCTTTTAATAAGTTGTTCATTAACTTTAATTTCACCTCTGTAGCCGTTTACCTGTGCCCAGCCTGTTAAACCTGGTTTAATAGAGTGGCGCAGCATATAATTACTGTGTAAGCGCGAGTAATCTTCTGTATGTTTTAGCATGTGTGGTCGTGACCCCACTACAGACATATCGCCGGCCAGCACATTAAAAAATTGTGGAAGCTCATCAAGGTTGGTACGTCTTAAAAACTTACCGATGCGGGTATAGCGTGCATCATTTTGGGTAACTTGTTGAGTATCGGCCGCATCGTTCACCTTTAAGCTTCTAAATTTTAAACATAAAAACGGACGGTTATTTTTACCTGTGCGAAACTGTTTAAAAAACACAGGGCCTTCAGATTCCATTTTTATAAGTATGGCAATTATTGGCAATAGCCATGACAATATAAATACAATAACAAACGAACTGAAAACAACATCAAAAACGCGTTTTTGAAGCTGACCGGAAATTTCTGCCAGTGGCTCTGGTTTAAGCGAAACTATCGGCAGGTTATCTTCATAGTCAAGGCTGTATTTGTATTTTGAATCGACCCCAAACTGAGGCACAAACTTAAATTTTATAAAGTTTTTTTGAGCCTCATCGGCAAGTTGATATAACTCTTTCATATAATCAGGCGAAATAACAGAGTATATTTCTGCAATGTTATTTTGTTTTGAATATTCCAGGCAGTCGTTTATTTTACCAAGTTGCGGGTATTGGCCATCTGCACGGTTGTCGGCATCATTAAAAAAGCCTTTTATTTCGTAAAATATTTGCTTTTTTTCCAATTGCTCAATTAATGGCTGTGCTGCTTCAGTATCTCCTATTATAACAATTCGTTTTCTAAATACCCCTGTTTTGTCAATAAAGCGGGCTATGGTTAACATTGCCAGCCGGCTTACCATTAAAAATATTCCAAACCATAATACGTCAAATAATATAAAGTTTGATGTGTCTGATAAAAAGCTAAGG
Organism: Mucilaginibacter sp.; assembly: GCA_025929405.1. Taxonomy (GTDB): domain Bacteria; phylum Bacteroidota; class Bacteroidia; order Sphingobacteriales; family Sphingobacteriaceae; genus Mucilaginibacter. The sequence continues at coordinate 4,345 of JAICMD010000103.1, forward strand.
TCAAAAAACAGCCATGTAATTAATGCAAAAAATACATAGGTAATTGTAGTTTGTTTAACCAGTTCCTGTACTTTATAAATTTTATCGTACTTGTATATGCCGGCAATGTGCGAGCAGATAAGCCACGCCATATTGTTAAATACAATTAACAAGGTATAAAAGTGGGCCTGTATGCCCTGCATATCGTGCATATTGGTTATCAGGTAAAAGTGCACAATATTAAAAGCAAGCAAATCGGGCAATAAAAATGAAAATTTTGCTGAGTTGTTTTTCGGTTTCATAATCGTAATTATTTTAGGCGGCTGTGTAATTGTCGTTTAATGAGTTTATAGCAATAATTTGTGCTTCAATCTGGGCTTCTGAGCGTACTTCGCTGATTGCAGCGGGTTTTTTGGCATGTAGTTTTTGTTGTACCAGTTTGTAGGCGAAAATGGGGCCGTATATCATATACCTTTTATATAGGCGTCTTGGTTCGGCCACCATGCGCCCCAACCATTCAAGGCCAAGGTTTATCCAAACTTTATTAGGGCGTTTAACTGTGCCGGCATAAAAATCAAATACGGCTCCTATTGAGCATATATATTTAGCGTTTAATAAGCTTTTGTTGGCTATGGCCCATTTTTCTTGCTTAGGTGCGGTCATGCCAATAAATAAGACATCCGGGTTTACTTTATTTACCCTATCAATCATTTCCTGATTTTCTTCGGCAGTAAACTCTTTTTTAAATGGGGGAGAAAAAAAGTGTCCTTGTATGTTTGGATATTCCTTTTTTAATCTTTTTTCGATTTTCGCAAGCGTGGCAGGTGATGAGCCAAGGTAAAAGCATGATCCGCCTTTTGCGTTAATTTCTCTGAGCAAATGGTCGTGCAGATCGGCCCCTGATATTTTTTTAAACTGATAACCATTTAAAAATTTTGCAGCGGCCACAATGCCTACACCATCAGGTAATAATATATCCGAGCTTTTTAAAGCGGCTTTAAAAGCCTCATCCTGCTCGGCCATGCAATATGAATATTGATTTATAGTATTTATAACCGTTTTGCTATTTTTTGGCAGTTTTTCTAATTGGTCTGCAAATACTTCGTATCCCAGGCAGTTGTAATTGTTAGTGAGCATTTTTCCAATTTTTAGTGAGTTGTTAATCTGTGAGATAATTATTTTCTAAAAATTTAATTTATCCATTTTTATTATAGTTTAAAACTCACCTTCAATCATTACTTAATCACAAATTTAAACTCTAAACATTAAATGGATAATTATATAAACTTTCATTTAATTATTTATCCGTTTTGATTAAAAAAGCAACAAACGGGCCAAAATGATATTGAATAGTAAAATAATTAATGTATAATTTGAAATTATTAATACTTTAGATTAATTAATCTACTTTTTGAATGAAATTTATTTCTAAAAATTATTAATTTGTGTATAAATTGTTAATTCAATTTCAATTGAAAATAATTTGTATAGTTTTAGATTAAAAAAATTTCAAAAAAAGGACACTTGGTTAATTTGACATTGCAATATTAATATGCACGAGGGTGCAAGCGGGCAGTATTAGTAAATGGCCGTATACTTATTTGTACGCTTGTTTGAGTAGGGTAGTATTATAGCTGGGCGTTTCTGCTATTTAGGTCGGAGTATGTTTAATTTTACAAAAATTTATACAACTATACCATTAGCTTGGATACTAAGAAAAATATTAATTTATAAAAATTAATTCCATTCATCAGGCGGATCCATATAAAGCATAAAAGTTAGCCACCCAAATATTGCAACCAGCAGGAATACAAGCATGGCTATCAGCGTATGATACCATAAGGCCCAGCCTATTATAACAAGGAATGAGGTTAACAAGGTAGCTCTGCCTATCGCTTTCAACATAGGTTATTGATCAGTTGTTAAATATAATCAAATAATAATAAAATTAACCATTATTTTAATAATGTTCCTTTTTGGCACATTCGGCAAGCTTTTTGTTTACAGTATGCACATACAGTATTACAGTAGTAATTACAGGTATTAATACAGAAATATGCAAGGTAGCGACTACCTGCGTTGAGAGAGTGATAATTAAATGAATAGATAAGATAAAATATCTTAAAAAATGGAAAATGTTGAAATTGTAAGGTGCTATTGTTTTAATCCATTATGCAAAAGTTCGATTTTTGCGTCTAAAAAGAATACCACCGTTTTTGAACCGCTTTCGCGAGTGATGTCTGAACAAATCCGCTGTAAATATTGTAATGAAGAATTGGTTTCAAAACCTTTGTTGAAAATAAAAAATCAAATAAATGGTTGCTTGCATGATGATGTGCAAGCAGATGCATCAGTTGTTGATAAAAATAGTATTTCATATCTGTTTGAAACAATAAGCCAGTAGCTAAAATGCTAATTGTGCTATCTGCTTTGATGTAGGTTTTATATAGTTTACTTTATTTATCAATAAGATTAATAAAGCCTTTAATGCTATAACTCTATTAAATATTCAGTATTCCCCGTATATGAATATTTTGGCTGTTAAAGAAAGATCGGTCTGCTAATCAAGAAGTCTGCTATTGGTATCACCCTTATATCCTCCACAATAAATAAGGTGGTAGGGGCTGCTATTGTCAATGTTTCTGTAAAATAAACATTGTTGTTTCAAAAAAAACTGAAATATTGGATAACTCACTAACCTGAATTTGTTTTATTTTTCAATTTGCATAATTTATTTAATAAAATAGAAAACTAATTTCATTGAAAATGGTTTTTTGTATAAAATTATTTAACTATGAAAAATTATTTTTTACTACCCGTTTTGGCGGCAATGGTGCTTTTTTCATGTAAAAAAGACCACTTGGCAACTACTGGAGACAATACCCAGATGGATACGTTGCAGGGAGCTATAACTACTAACACTACATTAAGTGCTAACAAAAATTATTTTTTGAAAGGTAAAGTTTACGTAAAAAACAATGTCACGCTAAACATCCCTGCAGGTGTTACCGTTTTTGCGCAGGTAAACGATGCCGCAGCAGATAAGAGTGCTTTAATTATTACGCAGGGATCAAAAATCAATATTACCGGTACGGCTGATAACCCTGTTGTATTTACATCAGCAGCTACCAATAAAAAGCAAGGCGATTGGGGGGCAATTGTTATTTTAGGTAAAGCACCAACTAATGTAGGTACCGGCCATGCCGAAGGGTTGCCCGTTAATGCTGACACCCAATACGGCGGCACGGTTGCTAATGATAATTCAGGTACTATAAATTACCTGAGGATAGAATATGCAGGCGGCATCAACCCCCCGGCAGAAGATGAATGGATTGTAGATAAAGTAAGCGGACTGTGTTTGGCAAGTGTAGGCTCAGGAACACAAATTGATAACGTAATGGTATCACATTCAAACGATGATGGCTTCCAGTTTGTAGGCGGTACGGTTAATGCTACACACCTTTTAGCTTATAATAATGGTGATGACGACTTTGATTTTGATTTAGGTTATCAGGGCAACCTTCAGTTTTTAATAGGCTATCGCACACAAGCTTCATCGCAGGCATTACGCGCCAATGGTTTTGAAAGTTATAATGATGAAGTGCCAACTACTAATGCGCCGCTTACACGCCCTGTAATTAGCAATATGACTATTATTGGCCCGCAAGGAGTTGAAACGGTTAAAACTAATATTAACCAGGGCGTTTATATGCGTAAAGGTACACGTTTGGCCATACGTAACTCGGTAGTGGCTGAGTATAGCCAGGGCGCATTTATGACTTGCCCGCGCACCAGGCCTGTAATATTAGCCGATGATGGTGCTGAATTTAGAAGTAACCTGGTTCAATCTGACAGCGCTGACCGTACTTTCTCTTATGATAACAGCACTACAGTTGTTCCCGACCCGGATATGGCAGTATTTGAAACTAATAGTGTAAATAAAAATACACAGCTTAATGCATCTACAGAGTTTAAACTGGTTGGTATGTATACTGCTGTGCCTAATTTAACCCCCGGTGATGGATCTCCTGCCTTAACAGGCGCTGATTTTACAGGTGTTGATTTTTCGGTTCCGTTTTTTGTAAAAACCTCTTATCGTGGTGCAGTTGGTACCTCAAACTGGGCAGCAGCAAGCAACTGGGCCAGTTGGAAATAATTTTAGCTAAATAAATTATAACAAAGGCGATGGTATTATCATCGCCTTTCTTTTATCTTTTAAACCTCCCTTTAGGGCGGGACTACACATTAAACCTGAAGTGCATAATATCACCGTCTTCAACTATGTAAGTTTTGCCTTCAACACTTAGCTTACCGGCTTCTTTGCAGGCATTTTCTGAGCCATACTTTACAAAATCGTCATATTTTATTACTTCGGCACGTATAAAACCTTTTTCAAAATCGGTATGAATAACGCCTGCGGCTTGCGGTGCTGTAAAGCCCTGGGTGATGGTCCAGGCGCGTACTTCCTGCACACCGGCTGTAAAATAAGTTGCCAGGTTAAGTAATTTGTAGGCAGCTTTGATAAGTTTATTTACGCCTGATTCGGTAAGCCCCATATCATCCAGAAACATCTGGCGCTCTTCATAGCTTTCCAGTTCGGCTATTTCGGCCTCAATCTGTGCCGATATTATTAACACCCCTGCATTTTCATCCTTTACAGCCTCTCTAACTTTTTCAACATAAGCATTGCCGGTGTTTACTGCGCTTTCGTCAACATTGCAAACATATAACACCGGTTTGGCTGTTAGCAATTGCAGGTCGGCAATGTATTCCTTATCCTCATCAGCAATGGGGGCGGTGCGTGCAGATTTACCGCCCAACAAATGTTCCCTAACTACGGTCAATATTTCAAAGGTTTTTTTAGCATCCTTGTCGCCGCCGGTTTTGGCCATTTTTTCAACTTTCTGTATCTTTTTTTCTATTGATTCAAGGTCCTTTAACTGCAGTTCGGTATCAATAATCTCCTTATCGCGTATGGGGTCAACGCTACCGTCAACGTGTATTACATTGTCGTTGTCAAAACAGCGCAATACGTGTAGTATAGCATTAGTTGCACGTATATTGCCTAAAAACTGATTGCCCAGGCCTTCGCCTTTGCTGGCACCCTTTACCAGGCCGGCAATATCCACTATCTCGATGGTATTGGGCACTATTGATTTTGGCTGAACCAATTCAGTAAGCTTGGTTAGCCGCTCATCCGGAACAGTAATTACTCCCACGTTAGGTTCAATGGTGCAAAACGGGAAGTTAGCCGCCTGCGCCTTAGCATTTGATAAGCAATTAAAAAGAGTTGATTTACCCACATTTGGCAAACCTACTATACCACATTGTAAAGCCATATTTATTTAGTTCATAGTTCATGGTTGATAGTTCATAGCAGATAAATCGCTATTAACTATGATCTATGAACCATGATCAATTTTGCGCAAAGATAACAGAAAATACTGCCTTATAATTTGAAAAAATAAACGACTTTTGCAGGAGGTAACAGAATTGGTAAATATGTAAAAAGCGGCACTTATATGGAAGAAATGGTTGAGCAAATTGAATTGTTACTGGAGCAACATGATACTACCCAACTCCGGGAATATCTGAACAACCTTAATATATCAGACGTTGAAGAACTGATAGGTGAACTTCCTGAACATGGCCCGTTATTTATTGAGACGCTTTCGCTTAACCGTGCGGTTAACGTTTTTCGTATACTTGATTTCCCTACGCAGGAGCGCATATTTAAAAAACTCTCGGGTAATAAAATTGCCGAGATTATTAATGAGCTACCGCCCGATGACCGTACATCCTTTTTTAGTGAATTGCATGGCGATGCCGTAAAAGCATTGATATTGCATTTATCGCCGGCCGACAGGAAAGAGGCACTTTCGCTTTTAGGCTATGACGAGGACAGTGTGGGCCGATTAATGACCCCCGACTACATAGCTGTTAAAAAAAGCTGGGATGTTAACCGGGTGCTATCGCATATCAGGCAGTATGGTAAAAACTCCGAAACCATTGATGTAATATATGTGCTGGGCGATAAGGGGGTTTTATTAGACGATATACGTATACGTGAAATACTATTGGCCGACCCTGATACCAAAGTAAGCCAGTTAATGGATGGCAGGCTTATATCATTAAAAGCCACTGACCCGCAGGAGGAAGCCATTAATGTTTTCAGGATGAATAACCGCGTGGCCTTACCTGTAACCGATGACGAAAATATATTATTGGGTATAGT
>JAICMD010000204.1 GCA_025929405.1 Mucilaginibacter sp.
CTAAGGCAAAACTTAATGGAAAAGCATTTTCGGGCGGCGATGTGGCACAGGCTATTCAAAACCTGCCTGCCGATATTGTTGACAAACTACAGTTTGTTGATGATTATGGCGACCAGGCCGCACGTACAGGTGTAAAGGATGGTGATCCTCAGAAGATATTAAACATTACCACTAAAGCCGATAGGTCTGTTGGTATACTTGGCCGTGTAACTGCACAGGCTGGTAATGATGACCGATATAACGGGCAGTTATCCATACAACGTATTAATGGTAACCAACAATTAAGCTTAATTGGCAGGATACAAAGCACAGTGACCGGCGTAGCATCAAGCGGTGGCGGCGGAACAGGCCGTGGTGTTAACGCTTTTAACGGTGGTGGTAACAGCAGTCCGGGCACTTTACGTACCGGCAATCCAACCTTTAGCTTCCGCGATCAATGGGCCCCTAATTTGCAGGTAATAGGAAATTATGGATATAACTATAGCCTTAACAATTCAATTAGCAGCAGCTATGGTGAAACGTATTCAAGCAGGGGCGCAAGTGATTTTGTTAGGTCAAGCACTAATCAGTCAAACTCGCATGGCCATAATGCAAGCTTTGAGATGGATTGGGACATTAACAAACAAAACTATTTGCAAATAACGCCAACTTATAGTTATACCTCGTCAACAACAAATACTACCTCTAACTCTGACAATATAAATCATTATAATACCGGTTTTGAACATCCTGTAAATAGTACAATATCAAATAATAATAGCACTACTCCTACTTATGGCATCACTGTGTTGTATCAGCATATATTCACTAAACCGGGCAGGAACATATCTATCCAAAGCAGTTTAACTCAAAGCAATGGTGTAACAGATAAAGATGCTAACAACAGGTACCGTTATTTTGCCAATTCAACACAAGATTCATTGTTAAAGGATTCGGTTGCACATTTATTAACACATCAAAGCAATAAAAACACCACTTTCAGAACAAGTATTACTTACGCCGAACCTTTAAGCAAAGTATCGCGCATTGAATTTAATAGCCAGATGCGCCGTGCAAATAATGACAACGTAGCTATTTCTGATACAGTACTGGCTAATGGTCAAACCCAACAATTACACAGGTTAGACAATATTTTCAATTATACCTTTACAGAATACAGGGCGTCTTTAAGCTATAGATATACCGGAACAAAAATTACCTTTTTATTAGGTGCCGCCGCAGTGCCGTCACAATTAAATGGCACAAAAGTTAACAGCGGTACCGGACAGGATGTATCCACATCTCAATCTTATTTCCGCCCAATCCCGGTATTCCGTTTTGCTTACTCATGGTCAAGTACCGAAAGGGTAACCTTAAATTATATAGGTACCAATACAGAACCACAGTTTCAACAAATACAGCCATTTGCTGACAGGACTGATCCTAACAATGTTATAGTTGGTAATCCTAACCTTAAACCTCAATTTTCTAACGCGCTTGACCTGGTATATAACAACTATATAGCTAACTCAAAATTAAATTTCTCGGCAGAAGTACGTGGTACAACAATAAGCGACCAGATAACTTCAAATTTCAGTCAGATTGTAACGCCTATTGATCCTTCAAATCCTAAATTAGGGAATAAATCAATAAACCAGACGGACTATATTAACTTGGGCGGATCAAAATCTATTACCGGCCAATATAGTGTTTCAAAGCAATTAAATGACAGGAAATACAACCTGAACATAATTGGTTCCGTAACTTACGGATATAACAATGCCATGAGTAATAATATACTGTACCATACTACTGCCTGGCAATTTAATGACCGCATTGGCCCACGTATAAACCCTACTGAAAACATTGAGATAAATCCTTACTTTATGTATGATTTAAAAAGACAGTTTTCAACTACCAGCGGAGCTGCAGCCACCTCATTACAAACCACAACGTTGGCAATTGATGGCCGCATGTATTTCTTTAAAACATGGCAAATTAACTACAGCGCATCTAAAAACTTTATAAAAGGTATAACAGGCGCTGCAAATCAAAATCCATTTGTAATTAACGCAGGCTTTGAAAAAGAATTGGGTACCAAAAGAAACTTTGTGTTAACATTTAGCGGGTTTGACTTACTGCACCAAAACAACTTTATACAGCAAACACAAACCGCAACCGGTATAACCAATACTATCTCGAGCACAAAAAGCCGTTACTTTTTGGTCGGTTTTCGCCTAAATCTTCAAAAATGGAACGGAAGACCTACAAGAGGCGGAAGAGAGTTACAACGCCGGGGAGACGGAAGCTTTATTTACTAAGATTAATAAATTTATATGCAAGGCGGTACCCAAAGTACCGCCTTTGTTGTTATATAATATTTAGTTTTATGCGTTAATTGATTTAATTTTGGTTATGGAAGTTAATGTACTGGCATTTGGCATTGCAAAAGAAATTTTTGGAGCATCGTCAATAATAATAACGTTAACTAATGATGCTACAGTATCAAACTTAAAATACCTGCTTGAACATCAATATCCTAAATTAAAACAACTGGCATCGTACATGATAGCCGTAAATAATGAGTATGCGCTGGATGGCGATACGGTGCACCAACATGATGAAATAGCCATAATACCTCCGGTAAGCGGCGGATAATCTTTTAAACACTTGACCACACAAATAAAAATAGCTGATACTCATTTAAACCCCGCCGAATGCATTGAATGGGTAATGTCACCCGAAGCAGGTGGCATAGATATATTTATTGGTACAGTGCGCAATGCAACCAAAGGCAAAACAGTAGTCAAACTGGACTTTGAGTGTTACGAGGCCATGGCAATTAAGGAGATGGAAAAAATTGCCGGACAAGCTTTTGATAGGTGGCCCGTTCAAAAAATTTTGGTACATCATCGCACAGGAACACTCCAAATTGCCGAGATACCTGTAATAATTGCAGTAGCAGCAGCACACCGCGGTGCGGCTTTTGAGGCTTGCCGGTATATAATTGATACCTTAAAACAAACTGTACCTATATGGAAAAAAGAGTTTTTTGAAGATGGCGAGGTTTGGGTAGCAGCGCATCCTTGACAATTAGTGAATGGTGAATGGGTGCTACCTGATTGACTATTGACTATTCACCACTCACCACTACCTACTCACCATCTTCAAACCAGGCTTTTAATCCACCGGCTAAAGAAAATAATTGAGTGCTTTTTAATTGGTTCTGGATAACTTTTACTGCCTCTCCGCTCCTTTTTCCTGATGAACAGTATAAAACTTTGATAATACCGTTATCCAATTGATCAATATTATCCTTGAGTTCATCGGCTTCAATATGGATGCCACCAATATCAATTACATCTCTTTCCTGATCTGTGCGGATATCAACCAATTCAAGTTGGCCGCTCTCTAAGCCGCTTTTTACTTCAGCAACAGACATTGTAGGAACCTCTTGCGTTTGCGCTAAATCTATAATATTCGTCTTAGTGACACTACCAATTTTTATTTGTCGGCTTTGCAGGGTTTGTGCATCAAATACCAGTACCTTTCCTGCTAATATGTCTCCTGTCTTGGTGATATATTTTATAACCTCATTTGCCTGCATACAGCCAATAATACCGGCCAATGTTGGTATTACGCCGCCATCGGCACAATTAGGTATTTGTGTAGCGTCAACCTGCGGAAACAAGTCGCGGTAATTAGGTGTTTTAGTGCCATCTGCGTTAGCTAAGTTCCAAACGGCTAACTGCCCTTCAAACTGATAGATAGCGCCGTATACTACAGGTTTACCATTTATAAAAGCAGCATCATTAAGCAGATATCGGGTATCAAAATTATCGCTGCCGTCAATTATTATATCATAATCTTTAATGATATCCATTACATTAAAGGAAGTAACTTTTACAACATGCGGAATTAATTTTATACCCGGATTTTGTTTTTGAAGTTGGGCACAAGCTATAATTGCCTTACTTTTGCCCACATCATCAGGTGTGTATAAAATCTGGCGGTGCAGGTTACTTACAGAAACGATATCATGATCGGCAATGCCTAATGTGCCTATACCTGCTGCTGCTAAATACTGAGCCGCCGGACAGCCAAGTCCCCCAGCTCCTACTATCAATACCTTAGCCTGTTGCAACAATTGCTGCGACGCTTCGCTGAAACCGGGAAGCGCAATCTGGCAGCTATATCGTAACAGGTTCTTATCCATTTAATTAATAACCTTTTGGTTCAACGCCTGCTTAACCTTTTCAACGTCATCGGGTGTATTTACATTAGTTAAGGCATCCTGATTGGGTGCCTGCAATAATTTAATATCACTATTGATTAACACCTTACGTGGGCATGAATATCCTTGTGCCAACCACGCAAGTAATACAGGATAACTTTTAGGCTCCCAAATAGTAATAAGCGGCTCTGGGAAATCATCAAAACCGCTTTTAAAGGCAGTTGCAATAGCAGAAGTATCGCGATTAGTCATCAGATAATTTAATGTATCATCATCCATCAAAGGCAAATCGCAGGCAATTACTAATAATGCGTTGTCAGGGTTCTCCCTAAAAGCTGATAAAATAGCGCCATACGGGCCTAAATTGATAAATGTATCTGTTAATATATTGTATGCGGTATCAATCTCTGCTTTCTGTTCTGCCCGGCAGGATATAAAAACATTATTGCAGTGAGCTTTAAGCATATCGGCCATAAAATAACGCTGCTGCTTACCATGCCAGTTAACTGCACCTTTATCATATCCCATACGTATACTCATGCCCCCTGCCAATACTAAACCGCTTAATGAGGGTTTAGCCAGTTCAATACTCTTTTCAAAAAAGGAAATGATGTGCTCCCTGTCATCCAAACTATACACAGGGATATTTTGCGAATGGGGGACAGCTTCTTTTATAAAATCAAATATTTCGTCGGTAGGTTCGGCTAATAAAATGAGTTGTACATTGGTTAACTGATCAACCCTTTTTTGGAGCGATGCCTTTTTATTATTATAAATAATTACCACCTGTGCTTTTGCCTGCTGATGGTTACCATTTACCAGTATCAGGTCGGCATCGGCAAATTGTTGTTTAAACTTTATGGGGCTTAAAGGTGAGTTATAATTAAACTGCTGAAAATTTAACTGGTCAGTATATTCTAAAACAGCGCCGCTGGCCAAACGTCCGGATGTGGCTAATACATCATCATTATGCGATGTATCGGCATAAGCGCATTTATATTTTGGCGACAACGCAGTAATAACTGCATCAGCTAATAACTTAATGGTAGTACATGGCCCCCCAACAATGGCCCATTCATTACGGCCAAAATTACCGGTAATGGGTCGCGCTAATGCAGTATGTTTTTTATGTTCTTTTGAAATCACGTTTACCTCCTGTTTTTGCAATCAGTTTGGTCTCTTTAATTACAATTTCATGGCTAAGCGCCTTGCACATATCATAAATAGTTAAAGCTGCAATTGATGCGCCAACCAAAGCTTCCATTTCGATACCTGTTTTAGCAGTGATGTTTACAGTGCAGTTAATTTCTACTTCGCGGGCATTATTAAATTGTATGGTTACCGTACAATTTTCCATCCCTAACGGATGACATAATGGAATAAGGTCTCCCGTTTTTTTAGCAGCCATAATACCCGCAATTATAGCAGTTTGAAATACCGAACCTTTTTGGGTTTTTATATCATCACCTACCAATTGCGTTAATACCTCATCAGGCAAATAAACAATGCTTTGCGCAGTAGCTGTACGGTGTGTAATAGCCTTTTCGCCTACATCTACCATGATGGGTTGACCTTGTTTATTTATATGCGTTAATCTCTCTTCTTTCATAATCTGTGATTCAAACAAAAGGCCAAATCCTATAAGCCTCACCCTTTTTAAACTCGCTTTTTTCAAGTGGCAGTTCCATAAAGGCATCAGTATCTGCTAAGTTAGCAAAATCGCCCGAGCCATTTCCTTCAATTGGATTTGCCATTAGTTGGCCATGTTCATTAAAATTAAGCTTTACCTGCAAAAAATACTGCAGTTTGGGTTTAAATACAAAATCCCGATCTAAAATAGCATAAACCGACGATTTAACTGTTTGTCCGGTTGATTGTTGCAGCCAGGGAATAAAATACCGGTGCATACACATAAATGTAGCTACCGGGTTGCCCGGGAAAGCAAATACGGTTAACCTATTATCGTGCTTACCAAACCAAAACGGTTTGCCTGGGCGTTGCTGCACTTTATGAAATATTTGCGTTACCTCTAACTCTTTTAAAGCTTGCGGTATATAATCAAATTTGCCCATGGAAATACCGCCACTTAACAAAATAACATCATAATTATGCAGGCATTGCTGAATATTA
>JAICMD010000142.1 GCA_025929405.1 Mucilaginibacter sp.
AGGAAGAGGCCGCCAAAAGCATACACCTACAAAGTCGCCGCGCCGACCAACCCTTTATTGCTATGGATTGCGGATCGCTTACCAAAGAATTAGCTGCAAGCGAGTTTTTTGGGCACGAAAAAGGATCGTTCACCGGAGCCTTCGCTACTAAAATAGGTCATTTTGAAATGGCTAACGGCGGAACCCTGTTTTTGGATGAGGTTGGAAACTTATCGTACGAAATACAGGCGGCGCTTTTGCGTACCGTACAGGAACGCAAGGTAAAAAGAATTGGCAGCACTAAAGAAATAGACCTTGACGTACGCATTATTATTGCGACCAACGAAAATTTGCTTGATGCCATACAAAAAGGCCGCTTTAGGGAGGATCTTTACCACCGCTTTAACGAATTTACCATATACATGCCGCCATTGCGCGAACGAGGCAATGATATTATATTGCTTGCGGAGCATTTTTTAAAAATGGCCAATCAGGAGCTTAATCGCAACGTAACCTCATTTGCCCCCGAAGTGCTGGAATGTTTTATGAACTATCGTTGGCATGGCAACATCCGCGAGATGAAAAATATAGTACGCAGGGCCGCGCTGATAACCGAGGGCGATCAAATATCTGTTAAAGCACTGCCGCTTGAAATATCAAATTTCAGAAATCCTTATGAGGGTGTAACAACCCCATACCAGCAGGTAACAGAAAGCATTGAAGCAAAAGAAGGTCCGCGCCACGACCTTAAAAACGTTGCCCTTGAAGCCGAGTACGATACTATTTTACGGGTGTTAAAAGAAGTTAGTTATAACAAAACCAAAGCTGCGGAAATATTAAATATTGATCGCAAAACGCTTTATAACAAAATGAAGGCCATTAACCTTAAATAATTTTATGAACGGGGAGGGATTGGTTGACAACGAGGCTATGCGCATTTTAAGGCATGATATAAAAAATCAGCTTTCAAACATTACCCTGCTGGTAGCCGAATTAAGGTACGAAATAAATTCCCCATCAGATGATTGCCTTTCTTATCTTGACATGATACAACGCAGCGTATCAACCATTGATGGTATATTAAAAACTACGCAGCAGCAAGAATAATATAAGCCATACTAAAACTTTTCAGGCTTAGTTTGCTTATAGTAATTACCTTTAAAAAGCAGGCATGTCTATTTTTACATATACCCAGCGTAATAATATTATATTGGTAAGTATAGTTGTGCTGGGCTGCTTTTTATTGTACGCCCTTAGCGGCTTGTTCAGTTCAGTATTAGGGGCTGTGGTTTTGTATACGCTTTTCAGGCCGCTATATCTTAATCTTACAGAAAAGCGCGGGTTTAATAAAAACATTGTTGCTTTACTTATCATTTTTATTTCGTTGGTGGTAATTGTATTGCCGTTTTTAGCGCTAAGCTTTATGGTTATCGGTAAAATAACCGAGGTTGATGTAAGCAGCCTGCCCATACAAGTTTGGCAGGCAAAGGTTGATGCATTTACCGGGTCAACCTTTCATCAGCCGCACTTTTTTGAAAATACGGTATCAAAATTAGGCGTATACGTTACTGATCTTTTTCCGTCCATATTGGGCAGCGCGGCCAACATCATTATCACATTGCTGGTATTGTATTTCCTGCTGTTTTTTATGTTTACACAGATAAAGGAGTTTGAAGCCGGCTTGCTCAGGTATGCACCGTTCCGCGAGCAGTATTCATTAAAATTTGCCACCGCTTTGCGCGATTGTACATACTCAAACGTTTTGGGGCAGGGTATAATTGCTGTAGTGCAAGGTGCGTTACTGGCAAACGGGTTTTGGATATTTGGTATTCCAGACCCTGTTTTTTGGGGCGTAATTGGCGCATTTATATCCTTTTTACCCGTTGTTGGTGCACCAACTTTAACTATACCTACAAGTATTATATTATTTGCTAATAATCATACCTTAAAAGGGATATTACTGCTGGCCTACGGCCTGTTATTTATAGGTAATATTGATAACGTATTTCGCATGATAATTAACCGCAGGCTGGCCAATACGCATCCGTTAATATCAGTTATAGGCGTATTTATTGGGCTGCCGCTGTTTGGTATTTTAGGGCTGGTATTTGGTCCGTTACTTTTATCATATTTTTTGCTGCTGATTGAAATATACGAAACAAACCGCCTTGCTGCCGACAGGCTGGAGCGGATACGTGGCGCATCAGATAGCTGATAGAATGATAATTTTATAAAACAACTGCCGTTTATAACTTAAAATTAATATTGCTTAAATGCCAGCGGCGGTACCTATTAGGTATATTTGGCAATATTTTTATATTTAGCTAAACAATTGTTCAACTTTTAAATTAATAATAATATGAATGATAACACAAAAGTAGTAGTAGCTTTGCTTGCCGGATTAGCTGCCGGAGCTGCCCTTGGAATATTATTTGCCCCCGATAAAGGCGAAGAAACCCGCGATAAACTTTCAGAATCATTAAAAAACCTGGGCGACTCAATTAAGGAAACTGCCGCTGCCGAAATTGATAGCCTGGTTAGCCTGAAGGATAAAGTGGTTGAAAACATTAAAACCAAAATTAACGGCGCCGAAGAAGAATATCAGGACGACCTGGAACATGCATAGATCAACTGATCCCGGATAATACGCTATCCGGGATAACAAAACCTTTATGGACGAAGAAAAAAAAGAACAGCAACCGCCAATTATTGAGCAGCTAAAAGAATATGCCGAAACGCATATCAAACTGGTTAAATTAAAGGCGGTTGATAGTAGTACCTCAGTAGTTGGGTCAATAGTGTCTGATTTGGCTATTGGCGTTGGCTTATTCTTTGTGTTTATTTTTGCAACCATAACCCTGGGTTTTTACTTGTCCGAATTATTTGAATCCTTTTGGAAAGGGTTTGGTTGTATAACATTGATATATTTAATTATAGTAGTAGTATTAATAGTACGGAAACCTATTATACAAAGAACCATTGCCAGCAAACTTGTAGAAAAGATATTAAACTAAACAATGCAGTTACCTATTAAAAACACCACCGAGTTACGCAGCGAAATATATCGTTTGGAGGGATTGGAGCGTGAGCAGGCTGTGGCGCTTAAAGCCCGCTTTAGTAGCCCGGGAGCAGTGTTTTCAACAGTGCTAAGCGTATTTCCAAAATCCGGGGGTAATGGCGTGGGTAATTTAACCAGCAAACTTTTTCATCAGGATTTTATTGGATTAATATCCCGCCTTGTTTTACCGGTTGCGTTAAACCGCACCCTTTTTAAAAAATCCGGATTTATTGTAAAAACCTTAGTAGGCATCTTATCCCAAAAAGCATCAAGCTATATCAATGAAGATTCGGTAAGCAGCATTTGGGATAAGGTTAAAGATGCATTTGAAGAAAATGTGGCCCATAACCCAACTATAACCGGCATTGTTGATAAAGTAAAAAATCTGTTTTCGAGCAAAAAACCCAAACCTCGCCTAAAAAAAGCCCCCGTACCTGCTTATGTAAGGGCAGCAAATTAATTTATTTCCTCCTTTCCGCTTAATACCCATAACGTAACTTTTAGGTTATACTATAAATAATCAATTGTTTTGTTACGAAATGTTCGTAGGTTTACTAATGGACCGTAAACCCCAACCCCTATGTTGTTTAAAAGCCTTTATAAATTATTACTACAACTATTTATAGTTGTTGCATCATGCTCTTTTGCCAAAGCTCAATATTCCTCATTAACAGGTAATGTTAGTAATATCCAAACATTAAAACCTGTTGTAAATGCCGAGGTATATATTGCCAATACTACCCTTCGCGCTAAAACGGATACTAATGGTATTTATACATTACCAAAATTACCTGCCGGTGTTTACCAACTAATTATAAGATGCGTGGGTTATGAAACAAAGCAACAGGAATTTACGGCCATAACCGGCAGCCAAACAATGAGCTTTACGCTTGTTCCGAGGATTATTGAATTGCCCGAAGTTATTGTTGAAGACAGGAGCGACCGGAAGCAGCAACTGGCAAAATTTAAAAGAGAGTTTTTGGGAAAGGCCGATGAAACCAGTTATGAAATTTTAAATGACCAAATACTGAGTTTAAAATATAATTCAGACCGGGAAATTTTACGTGCAAAAACAGATGATTTTTTGGAAATAGTGAACAAGAAATTAGGCTATAAATTGCGTTTTTTAATAAATCATTTTTGGGTTGATTACAAAGCCCTTGAATATCATTATAATGGTTCGGTTATTTTTGAAGAATTACAAGGCACTGATAAAGAACAAAAGCGATGGAACAAGAACAGAGATAACGCTTACGATGGATCGTTTAGACATTTTATGGTATCATTAACATCAAATCAAATTAAAAAAAATGGGTTTGTTATTAAAAGGCTTATTCGTGAAGCAAATCCAAAAAGACCACCTGATAGTTTAATAAAATATAAAATTAGTAAGCAGTTTAAATATATACCCCATAATAAACGCAATAATGATTCACTGAATAAATGGGTAAAATTATCGGCTTTGCCTAAAATTGTTGAGCGCCTTGAAAAACCAGATGTAAATGAGCCAGAAATAATTAAACCCGGCAAGATGTCTCAAACGTATGATCTTGACTTTAACGGGTACTTATATATTATTTATAAACATATAGGAATCTCTTTGTCAGCCTACTATGTGCCGGCGGTAAACGAATTGCAGCGCTTTAACGAAGCAAAGTTTTATCAAATAGCCGCTATAAGCATGAAAATACCACAACAGCCCATTACATTTACAGACAAGGGAATACAAATATCAAAAGGTCAGCTTTTTAATGAAGGTGCCTGGAGTGAAAGCCGGGTTTTAGATTTACTTCCCTTTGATTACATTCCTGATAAAAACTAAGGCTGTGTAACATTTTAGCAAAAAAGAAGAAATAATACTTGCACAATTACGAATTTATCGTAATTTTACTAAAAACTCGTAATAATATATCTAAACCCTATAACAATGAAACTAAAACTTATTAAAATTATATACTATCAACTTATATTGATATTGTGGTTCGGCCTGCCTGTTAAAGCACAAAAGCTGCCAAATGTGCAACAAATGGGAGTGCGTGCCCCAGCCAACATAAAAATTGATGGTAAGGCAGATGAGTGGAATAACAAATTGCAAGCATACAATCATGCCACGGATATTTATTATACAGTGTCTAATGATGATAATAATTTTTAT
The DNA here is from genome assembly GCA_025929405.1 of Mucilaginibacter sp. Classification (GTDB taxonomy): domain Bacteria; phylum Bacteroidota; class Bacteroidia; order Sphingobacteriales; family Sphingobacteriaceae; genus Mucilaginibacter. The sequence continues at coordinate 5,193 of JAICMD010000142.1, forward strand.
TTGACGGTACAAAGTGCGGATCATGATATCATCAAAAGAATTTTGAATGGTGCAATTACATTAGCCATCAAAACTGATAATAAAAAAAGCACCCAAAATGGAATGAGTATTACTTATCCAATTTTTGCACTCAAAACCTTTGTGACTTTTGATGCTCAACCCCCAATAATACCCGGATCAGAGAAATCCATAATAAAGGCAGATTCATTTATGAATATAACTAATAAGCGAATGACTGATAGGATTAGATATATCAAAACAACCGGTATAAAAGCATTAGATACATTAATATCTGTATATAATGTTAACGATATAAAGGCAGCCGCTTTATTTGATAATAAATTAGTCTATACCTGGGAATTGTCTGTTTTGCTAAAAAATTTAGGTATGTCTATTGCCGCTCCTTCAAAATTCGCCTACAACATTAAAATAAATGAAGTTACTCCTGATGACAATGAACGCCCGGGTATTACAGCTAACCCAACCGGAGCAAAAACTATGAATCTTAATGGAGCAAGGTCACTATCGCCACCGCAAGCTGCTACTGATTTTTGGGGCGAATATACTTTGGTCAAATAATATTGTAACTATTTCGATAAAAAGTAATTAAACAGATAAAAATCTACGAAAAAGTCGTATACTTATTAAATAATCGTAAAAAATGGAAAAATTATCAGTACAGGAAGAAGAAGCTATGCAGGCCATCTGGCAATGCAAAGGCGGTTTTATAAAAGATTTTCTGGATCAGCATAGCGAACCTAAGCCGCCGTATACTACCCTGGCATCTACAGTAAAAAACTTACAGCGTAAGGGCTTTTTAAAAAGCGAAAAGATGGCTAACTCATACCGCTATCAACCGGCCATAGCCGAAGAAGAATACAAAAAACGCTTCATGCACGGCTTTGTAAATGATTATTTTCAAAACTCATATAAGGACCTGGTTGCATTTTTTGCTAAGGATAAAAAAATAAGCGCCAACGAACTTAAAGAGATTATAAACCTTATTGAAAACCCTAAAAAATAAAGGATATGACAGCTTTATTTGTTTACCTGGTAAAAGTAAATATAGCCCTCATTATTTTTTGCGCGGGCTATTATGCGGTGCTGCGCCACCTTACTTTTTACACCCTTAACAGGGTATATCTGGTTGCTGCTATTTTATTTGCAACATTATATCCGCTGGTTAATTTTCAGGACCTGCTAAACAGGCACCAGGAAATTGCACGCCCCGTGCAACTGGTTATTATAAACTGGCAAACACCGGTTACTCATGCCGTACAACAGGCGCAGCAACACAATAAATGGTACTGGCTCGAACTGATGTTTTGGGCAGGGGTAATTGTTTTAGCTGTAAGATTTATAACACAGTTGCTATCATTATATAGGCTGCACAGGCAATCAAAGCCAATGCAACTGCATCAATACTTTGTGCGTGTTATACATGGTGATATTAACCCATTTTCGTTTTGGAAAAGTATTTACATCAATCCTGACAACCATGAACCTGACGAACTTAAAGCCATATTGGCGCATGAACAGGTGCATGTGAGCGAATGGCACACCCTTGATATTTTATTGGGCGAGCTAAGCACTATATTTTACTGGTTTAACCCGGGTGTTTGGTTAATGAAACGGGCCATACGCGAAAACATTGAATTTATAACCGACCGTAAAATATTGCAAGACGGATCGGACCCTAAAACGTACCAATACAGCCTGCTTAATGTAACCTTTAACGGTAGCCATAATGCCATCGTAAATCATTTTAATACTTCAACCATTAAAAAGCGAATTATGATGATGAACTCAAAAAAGTCTTCAAAAATAAACCTTACCCGTTATGCAATTTTGGTACCGGCAGTAATTGCGCTGGTGCTGGTATTTACAGTATCAAAAGCCGAACTGGGCAAACAGGTGGTAAAAGGTAACGCAGTTATTGCTAATGCAATTAATACAACCATTAATACAATAACACCAATTAGTATTAATCATGTAACGGTTGCTACTAAAAGAAATTTAATGATTTTGCCAAATGCAGTACAAGCGCTTTTTAGCGAAAGTATATCCTCTACAATCGCCGATACGCCTAAAGTTGTTAAAATTATAGGTACTGTTAACAATAAAGAGATAATTGTGGTTGGTTATGGCAGGCGAAAAAATGACACTGTTTTAGTATTAAACGGCGGCGGAGATGCGCAAACATTGATAAAAAAGCTTCCTGGTGTTACGGTAACTTCAGATGGTAAACTAGATGCCAGTGGACAAGAAGTACGTACTATGAAGTTAAATGGAATTACCTACTATGCGCCTGCTAATAATATGAGGGCAGATAGCATATCAAAAATACAGGTAGTATCAGGGTATGCAGTTAAAAGCGATGATCCGAATGGTGTAACTATACGAAGCCAGGGCGGCGGAGTAGCAACAGCCGGCAATAGCTTACACAATGACAATCAAAATACACCGCCTTTGATAGTGGTTAATGGTAAAGTAGAAAATGGCGCAATCCAGATAGATCAGAATAATATTGCATCCATGACTGTACTAAGAGACAAAACCGCATCTGATCTATATGGTGAAAAAGCTAAAGATGGTGCGATACTAATTACAACTAAAACTGATCCGCCACGAATTGTAAGAGGTTATGGGTTAGCAAAATCAACAGAACCGGTATATATTGTAAATGGCAACGTCTTAAGCAAAAGTACCGGTGCTGCACTCAATGGTAATCAAATTCAAGGTGTAACAGTTACAAAGGACGGTATTACATACAGTGATGATAAAAAGCCGACCGGCGTAATAAATATAACTACCGCAAATAAAAATAAAATTACTGCACGCGAAGTATTAAATATAACCGCGCAACCTGGTGTTATCAATTTTAATGCTAAAAATATATTCACGGGCAAATTATTATTGCTTAATGGAAAAGAAACAACCGAAAGAGAATTGAATAAACTGCCTGTGGATAGTATAAAGCTCATAAAACCATTAACAGAAAAGGAAAAAGCCAAGTATGGCGACAAAGCTAAAAACGGTGGGTTTGCTATAACAACTATTAAATAAATGAGTACATAAACGTTGTCAAAATAAAACCTGGAGACCGTAATAATTTGCGGTCTTTTTTTATGCGGAGTGGTATAAAAACATGATTTATACGGATATAAAGCATTACAAAAAACAAAATACTTGCCCGTAGTAAATAAGAATTACTATATTTGAAGAACTTGTTAAATCGGACTAACCAATTCGTTCTTTATGAGATAATAAGATCAGTTAATTAAGAGGAGAAGTTTAATAGCTTCTCCTTTTTTATGTTTAAACGGGTATTATCTTATAAAGTTTACTTAATTATAAAATAGTTATTAACTATTTTATAATTAAGCCGGGCTTCTGTCTTCTCCTCTTGTTTTCGGCTGTTAAAATAAACTAAACTGTGTATAATTTAGCTGCGCCTGTACCTGTTGGGCGGTATTTTCCCCGATATAATATATGCCTGTTTCTTTAAACCTTGAAGCCACAATAATATTTGTGCCGCGCGCATGAGTATTAAATAAGTTATAAACAAG
>JAICMD010000201.1 GCA_025929405.1 Mucilaginibacter sp.
ACGTTATTGGCTAAATGAAAAAAATACTGTTAACTGCTTATTTATTCTGTGCTTTGCCCTTATTGTTGCTGGCACAGCATACTAATGAAAGCTCACGTAACAAACAGCTTAACATGTATCAGGATAGCCTGAATACCTTAGGCAAAATATTTGTAAATAACGAGAATGACCTGGAACGCAAAAATGCCAATTATCAGTTTATAAAAACTTTGGTTAGTGCATTAAAAATTCCCAACTCTTTTCAGTTTCCTTTTGATTCTATAAAAAGCATCAGCATTTTAAAATCGCCTGATAACAAGTTCAGGATATTTAGCTGGCCTATTATGAATGATGACGGCAGCTACCGTTTTTATGGTGCCATACAAATGAATACCGGCGGCGGTTTAAAATTATTTCCTTTAGAAGATTATTCGCCATTTCTGCAACATCCCGAAGATTCGGTGACTGATAACCATAAATGGTATGGTGCCGAATATTATAAAATTATACCAGTTTACAACAGTACGCCTTATTATGTTTTGTTGGGATGGAAAGGTAATACGGACAAATCAACTAAAAAGGTAATTGAGGTTTTATCATTTAAAAATGATAAGATGCAATTGGGTATGCCTGTTTTTACCGAAAAAGGCAAAAGTCGTAAACGCATTATTTTTGAATACACCCGTCAGGCCTCAATGTTGCTGCGCTATGTGCCCGAACAAAACCTGATAGTTTTTGATAACCTTGCCCCTCCTGATAAAAAATTAAAAGACAAATTTGAAACTTACGGTCCAGACCTTACTTATAACGGTTATAAACTGCGTAATGGCAAATGGGAATACGTGGATAACCTTGACATGCGAAACGTTGCCGACCCGCATGATGCTGAATATATTGATCCTAAAAATGTTCCTGCTAAACTAAATATACCATCATCAGTTATAGATAATAATTAATTGCATATACTATAGTAAATTATAATTATACTATTTTTAGATAAACTTTAAAATAATACATGACTAACAATACCCTAACAGCAGGCACTGCCACTAAACCCAAATATCCCCGAAGTATTTTTTATATCATCGGTAACGAGGCGGCAGAGCGTTTTAGCTTTTATGGCATGCGGTCAATACTGGCTACTTTTTTAGTTGCGCAGTTTTTTAATCCTACAAATAATCCGGCTCTGCAAACTGTTGCTGAGGCCCGTTCAAATCAAAGCACCCACTTTTTTGTAACCCTGGCCTATACCCTGCCATTTGTAGGCGCACTTGTAGCCGACTGGTTTACGGGAAAGTATAAAATAATACTTTATATATCTATTGTTTATTGCTTTGGACATTTGTGTTTGGCTGTTTTTGATGATAACCTGAGCGGATTTACAACCGGGCTTGTATTAATAGCAATTGGTGCGGGGGGTATTAAGTCGTGCGTATCAGCCAATGTAGGCGATCAGTTTGACAAAACCAATCAAAGCTTGCTATCAAAAGTTTATGGGTGGTTTTATTTTAGCATTAATGCAGGTTCAACCATATCAACTGTATTAATACCTTGGGTATATGAAGTTTACGGACCAAAATGGGCCTTTGGCATACCCGGTATATTAATGGCGTTAGCCACTATTATTTTCTTTGCGGGCCGTAAAGCGTATATAAAGGTTCCCCCTGGCGGTATAAATAAAAATAATTTTGTATTTATCTCGCTGTATGCTTTGTTTAATATAGGCAAAAAGAAAAAGGGCCAGCCATTATTGGATGTTGCCAAAACCAATTTCGACCCTGAAAAGGTTGAAGGTGTAAAAGCAGTTTATCGCGTAATGGCCGTATTTGCGTTTGCCCCTATTTTTTGGGCCATGTGGGATCAAAACCTATCAGAATGGGTACTTCAGGCCGAAAAGTTGAACCGACACATTAACCTCTACTTTTTTGAATTTACTATTCTGCCCGGCCAGGTACAAACCGCCAATCCAATATTATTATTAACCTTTATCCCGCTGTTTACTTACTTTATTTATCCTTTTTTTGATAAGATAGGTATAAAAACCACGCCACTGCGCCGTATTGGTGCCGGTTTGGTTTTAACAGCATTATCATTTGTAATAATAGCCTTTATACAATCCCGAATTGATGCAGGGGGGCACCCATCAGTATGGTGGCAATTTTTTGCTTATGCAGTACTTTCAGCAGCCGAAGTTTTGGTATCAATCACCGGTTTAGAGTATGCTTATACGCAGGCACCAAAATCAATGAAGAGTACCATGACAGCTATTTGGTTGCTAACTGTTGCTGCTGGCAACCTGTTTGATGCGCTGGTGAATGGTAATATTTCTGACGGCGGCTATTTTTCAAAATTTGCTGGAGCCGATTTTTATTGGCTTTTTATTGGTATTTGTACTGCGTTTATTGTTTTATATCTGTTTATATCGCCACGATTAAAAGAACGTAATTATATTGTTGAACCTGATAATGAAGCGGTTGCAGTAACTGATAATTTGTAATGATTTTCTGTTATTTTAGCCGACTGTTTTTATCAAAATCAAATTTTTCTTTAAGTGCCTGATAGCATAGTTATTATACCTACCTACAATGAAAAAGAGAACATCGAACGGATGATTCGTAAGGTGTTTTCTTTACCTCATAATTTTCATTTATTAATTATTGACGATGGTTCGCCGGATGGCACTGCGCAAATTGTAAAAAATTTACAAGATGAATACCCCAACCAGCTTTTTATACTTGAACGTGCCGGAAAACAGGGATTAGGCACAGCATACATACATGGTTTTAAATGGGCCATTGAAAAGAAATACGATTATATTTTTGAGATGGATGCCGATTTTTCGCACAATCCGGATGACCTGATCAAACTTAAAGAAGCTTGTCAGAATGGTGCTGACATGTCGGTAGGCTCACGTTATGTAAAGGGTGTTAATGTAGTTAATTGGCCCATGAGCCGCGTATTAATGAGCTATTTTGCATCAGTATATGTGCGTTTTATTACCGATGTAAATATTCAGGACTTTACTGCAGGATTTGTGTGCTATAAGCGTCGCGTTTTAGAAACCGTGCAACTAAACAAAATAAGGTTTGTGGGTTATGCTTTTCAGATTGAAATGAAATACACTACGGTAAAGCATGGCTTTAACCTGGTTGAAGTACCTATAATTTTTACCGATCGTACCGAAGGCGCCTCAAAAATGTCAAAAGGGATATTTAAAGAAGCCATTTTTGGCGTGATACAAATGAAGATCAATAGTATTTTCAGGAAGTACCCTGAGGGATAGTGATTAGTTAATTGGTGATCAGAGATTAGTCCTATCGCCTTTTAATTAAAATAAAAACTAATCACCAATCTCTAATCACTAATCACTAAATTCGTTAGCATGAATGAATACCTTGACCCTGATGGCGAAAAGCTCTCTCCTGTTGAGCGTGATATCGAAAAAGTGTTACGTCCGCAGGCATTTGAGGATTTTACCGGTCAGCATAAAATATTAGCTAACATTAAAGTATTTGTACAGGCTGCCCGCCAGCGTGGCGAGGCGCTTGACCATGTTTTGTTGCATGGACCGCCGGGATTAGGCAAAACTACCCTATCTCATATTATTGCCAATGAAATGGGTGTAGGTATAAAAATCACCTCAGGCCCTGTGCTGGATAAGCCCGGCGATCTGGCCGGATTGCTTACCAACCTTGAAACCGGCGACATTTTATTCATTGACGAGATACATAGGCTTAGCCCTCTGGTTGAGGAATACCTGTACTCGGCAATGGAGGACTTTAAAATAGATATTATGCTGGAGAGCGGACCCAACGCCCGCTCGGTTCAAATATCATTAAATCCGTTTACATTAGTGGGCGCTACTACCCGATCTGGATTGTTAACTGCGCCTCTGCGCGCAAGGTTCGGTATTAATGCAAGGCTTGAATATTATGATGCTAAGTTGCTGACCACCATCGTTTTAAGGTCAGCATCTATATTAAAAACACCTATAAGCGATGAGGGCGCTTACGAGATTGCCCGTCGTAGTCGCGGTACCCCACGTATAGCTAATGCATTATTGCGTCGCACGCGCGATTTTGCCCAGATAAAAGGCAACGGCAATATTGATACAGCCATAGCACAATATGCTTTAAATGCCCTTAATGTTGACGAACACGGTCTGGATGAAATGGATAACAAGATATTGCTCACTATTATTGAGAAGTTTAAGGGCGGCCCGGTAGGTTTAAAAACCATTGCTACTGCAGTTGGCGAAGAAGAGGGCACACTGGAAGAAGTTTATGAGCCTTTTTTAATACAGGAAGGTTTTTTAATGCGTACCGCCCGCGGTCGCGAAGCCACCGAAAGCGCTTACAAACATTTAGGCAAAATTAAAACTGGTGGTAACCCTTCGTTGTTTTAATCATCAATAACAATTACATGCTGCTGAAATATTATTTATTTTAGCGAAATATTAATAATAGCTAACCCCACATTATAATAACTATGTATAAACAATTTTCTGCCCTGTTATTTGCAGGCATTTCAAGTATTATTTTAAGTAAGCCTGTAGCAGCGCAAAACACGGCTATAATGGGCCGAAAACAAGTACCGGTATTATGCTATCATCAAATTCGTGACTGGAAGCCTACCGATTCAAAAACAGCTAAAGATTATATTATACCGGTTGACGCTTTTAAGCAACATATCAAAATGCTGCATGATAGTGGTTATCATACCATATTGCCTGATCAGTTATATGATTACTTAACCAGAGGAGCTTCCCTACCCAGCAAACCTATCATGTTAACTTTCGATGATACGGATCTGGATCAGTTTACTATTGCTGCTCCCGAGTTAAAAAAGTATGGTTATAAGGCAGTTTATTTTATCATGACCGTATCACTGGGCCGACCGCGTTATATGACGGAGCAACAGGTAAAACAGTTATCAGACGCAGGTAACGTTATTGGCAGCCATACCTGGGATCACCACCGTTTTGATAAATTATCGCATAACTCAACCTTAAAAATTATTGGCTTTAAAGGTAAAATAATCAATCGCCCGGTTGACGATTGGGTTACACAATTAGATAAACCAACCAAAAAACTGGAAGAAATTACCGGCAAACCTATTAAATACTTTGCATTTCCGTTTGGTATATGGAATGCCCAAAACCTGCCTGAGTTGCATAAACGTGGCTTTAAACTTGCATTTCAGTTAGCTGATAAACGTAACCCTAATGATCCATTAATGACGGTAAGACGAATATTGGATAGCGGCTACTGGAGCACAAAAACTTTGAGCAATAGTATCAGGAATAGTTTTTAATCTCCCCTAAAGGAGGAATATAGGAGAGGCCTCTTTACAAGTATAAAGTGGCCTCTCCTATTATAAATAAACTATGATTTCCCCTTTAGGGCTATGGGTTATAAATTCTCCCCTTTCGGCCCTTTACCTTTGTTGGATGAATCATCTTCTGGCTCCGCATCCGGAGTTGGGTCGCCATTTTCATTTCCAGGCGTTACTGTTGGTACACGCACCTCATCCGGCTTATCCTGTTCAGTAGGTTGCGGGCTTGTAGCGGTGTCGTCATTATTGGTTACGGCATTATCATCATTGGTAATGCGTTCGTCCTTTGGGTCTGTATTTTGGATAATCTGCATAGCTGTAATTGTATATAATTACAACATTTATTCTATTACTCTGTTTTGTTATTTTTTGGCAAACAGATATAAAATGTTGCCCCGCTATCCTTAATCCCCTCGGCCCATATATGGCCGTCATGCTTATTAATAATCCGTTTTACCAAGGATAAACCAATACCAGTACCTTCAAATTCATCCTGGGTATGTAACCTCTGGAAAACGCCAAACAATTTATCGGCATAAGCCATATCAAAACCATCGCCGTTATCCTTAACAAAATAAATTGTTTTGTCCATTTCATCTTTATAGCCAATTTCAATTTGCGGATGGTGTTTTTTAGATGAATATTTTATAGCATTACCTATCAGATTTATAAATACCTGCTTTAATAGCGCAGCATCACCGTAGCAGGGAGGTAATGAACCTATAATTATTTTGTATTTGTTTTCAGGTTGATTATCTAACAATTCAGTAACAACTGTTTCAGCAAGTAATTGCATATCAACTGTAGTTAATGTCAATTTTTGGCGGCCCAAACGCGAAAATGCCAGCAAATCGTCAATTAAATGGGTCATCATCTTTCCTCCGTCAGCAATATTTTGCATTAGCCTATTACCCTCATCATCCAGTTTAGAGCCATAATCTTCTTTAAGAATAGCTGAATAACCGTTTATTGCTCTTAAAGGCGTGCGCAGGTCATGTGATACTGAATAAGAAAATGCTTCAAGTTCAGTATTTGCAATTTCAAGTTGCATAGTGCGTTCCTTAAC
>JAICMD010000153.1 GCA_025929405.1 Mucilaginibacter sp.
AGGCAGGTGGCAAACTTGGCAAACTCAGACGGTTGCAGCCTGAAACCACCCCCTAAAGGTATCCAGGCCTGGTTACCGCCCACATTACGGCCTATAAGCAACACCATTACAAGTAAAATTACGGTTATGGTGTAAATGGCAGGCGCAAGCGCTGACAGAAAGCGGCTTTCGAGCAGTAAAATAACTACAGCTATTACTATTGATGACAGTATAAATATAAATTGCTTGCCATAATTGGTATCCATATCAACAATGCTGTCGTGCTTAGCATCGTATACTGCCGAATGGATGTTTAACAAGCCTATGGTACACAATGCCAGGTAAAGCAAAATGGTTAACCAGTCAACATTATGAAAAAAACTGCGCGGCTGGTTACTCATCATCTTTAAAATTAGTAAACATTGCGGTTAATTTTACAGGTACAGGCTTTTTACGTACCGGTGCCGAAGCAGTTTTAAATTTTGGCGAAGTGCTTATTTTAACTACAGTCTTTTTTAAACTATCGGCGGGAATTTTTTTGGCGGATGCCTTTGGTTTTACTTCTGGTAATAAATTGGCATTCATATAATAATCCGGCGCTATACCTGATGGCCTGGCGGTTATACTATCGCGTAAATATTTCTCAACAATAAAACTGGCAATAGGTGCTGCCCAGGTTGCGCCCTGTCCTCCATTTTCAACTACTACGGCGATGGCAATTTTAGGATTCTCTCTTGGGGCAAAAGCTACGAATACCGAGTTAGGTTTACCATGCGAATTATCTGCCGTACCGGTTTTTCCGCACATAATTATGCCGGGTATCTTTGAACCGGCAGCCGTACCATGGTCAACAACATTTTGCATACCGTCAATAACAGGTTCGAAAAATTGCCTATCGATACCAACATCATTTTTTATCAGGTATTCCTGTTTTGTGATCTGCTTATCGCCGATGGATTTTATCAAATGGGGTTTGTAATAAAACCCATGATTAGCAATAGTAGCTTCTATATTTGCCAATTGCAAAGGGGTGGCGTCTAATTCTCCCTGGCCTATAGCTAATGAAATAACGGTACTTGATCGCCAGCTACCTTTGCGGTACAACTTGTCATAAAACGATGCTTTAGGCAGGTAACCAGGCCTTTCAGCAGGCAGATCAAGATCAAGCCTTGAACCTAAGCCAAATTCCGCCACCTTATTACGCCACATAGTAAAGCTTGTATCAGTTTGTTTTGGTCCGTTTCGATTGATTAGCTTTTCAAAAACCATATCAAAATAGCCATTGCATGATTCGGTAACGGCACTGCTTAAATTAACCAACCCATGTTGCTCACCATTAAAGCATTTAATCCTGCGATTACCAGCCTGGTAATAACCCGGACAATAATAGGTAGTAGAGGGCGTAATAATACCCTCCTGTAAAGCTATCAACGCACTAAGCGGCTTAAATGATGACCCCGGGCGGTAATTTGCCTGTATAGGCCTTATTAAAAATGGCTTGTAAGGATTTTCATGAATAGAGGTGTAATTTTCGCTACGGTCATGCCCCACCAAAAGGTTAGGATTATAAGTTGGGCTGCTTACAAAGCATAAAATTTCGCCTGTTGAGGGTTCAATAGCTACAATGCTGCCTACTTTGTTAGCCATTAGTTTCTCGCCCAGCTTCTGTAATCGTATATCTAATGATGAAGTAAGGCGCTCGCCGGGAATTGCCGCCGTATCTAATGCACCGTTGGCGTATGAGCCTTGTGGCACCCCTTTTGAATCAACCAATAAATTTTTTACGCCCCGCTGCCCGCGCAAAACATTTTCATAGGCTTTTTCAACTCCAGTTATACCAATATAATCACCGGGGTGGTAATAGCCCCCTGACTTTGCAATTTTATCATCATTTACCTCGCCTATGTACCCTAAAAACTGCGCGGCTGTTGAGTCGGGGTAAGTACGTATAGGGTGCGGCTGAACGGTAAAACCCGGAAACTCAGACATACGCTCCTGCAAAGAAGCAAACAAACGCGGCGGAAGTTGCTTCTCAAACGGATATTGCCTGCCTGGCGATTTTATTTTGGCTTTAGCAAGTCTTTTTTCAAGCTCGTCTTTTGTCATGTTTATTAACCTGCAAAATTCGAGCGTATCAAACGGTTTAACGTCTTTGGCAGTTACTGATATATCATAAACCAGTTCATTGGTTACCAGTACTTTCTGGTTACGATCTAAAATTACACCACGTGCGGGGTATTGTATATACTGCTTAATTACGTTTTGCTTGGCGTAGTAAAGATAACGGTCATCAATAACCTGGATATAAAATAACCTGGCAAGCAGTATCAGTATAACGGTTATAAATATACCTGCAATGATGTACCGCCGCTCAAAAAAATTATTCATTTACGCTCTTTTCTCCTGTAAAATAACAGTCCTGACATTAACATCAAAAATAAGGTAAAAGCGGTACTTAAAACAACCCTTGTTAAGGTATATTGTATTTCGGATAAGCGGAAAACCTCCAGGTTAAAAAGGAAAAAATGATGAAACAATGTAAGTATCACCGCGTAGGTAAAAAACCACCTGAAACCCATCAGGCTTAATGTAGGTTCGGGTTCATTATCAAACCCGTCCTTTTGCACAGTAATACTTATAAACAGTACCCGCACCAGGGCCAGTAAAACGCAGGCTGCGGCATGCAAACCGGGGGTATTATAAAAAGCGTCAACCGTTAACCCTAATATAAAAGCCAGTAAAAACAGCAATACATTTGGTATCTCAAAGGGAAGCAATAAGATAAAAAGAATATATAAATACGGGGTAGACAGGTTATACAAAGTTATGTTTTTCAACAAAAAAACCTGCAGGAATACCAGCACAAAAAACCGGATGATATTGATAATAATAACCCTACTCATCTTTCTTTTCCTGGGCCTCCAATCCCGTTTGCTCTATGGCAAACTTGTTATAGATAACATATACATATTGCAGCTTGCTAAAATCAACCGATAGCTTTACATCCACATTCAGGAATAACCCATCGCCTTTAGTTGAGTGCAGGTTACTGATAGTGCCTATACGCACTCCGGCAGGGAATAATGATGCATCAGATGTTACCACCCATTCTCCCAATCTGGGTTTTGCGCTATTTGATACATCAGCCAATAAACCGGTATGTGGGTCCAGGTTATCTACCCATTTAAATGAGCCTTGATCTTTAGTATCGGCCAGCATAGCGCTAATAACAGTTTCTTTATGTAGTAATGATTGCACTACCGAGTAATGCGGACTTACAAAAAGCACTTTACCAACTACGCCATCATTGCTTATAACACCCATGCCTTTAGTAATACCTGCATTGCTGCCCATATTAATAGTGATGTAATTATTCCGCAGATTTACGGAATTGGCAATAACCTTTGCCGATATAAATTGATATTGCTGTTTATAGGTAGTATCAATTACAGCCCGTTTGGTTATAGTATCAATATAAAAAGACGTTTTAAGCTGATTACGTAATGCGGCATTCTCGCGCACCAGATTATCATTAACTTCTTTTAAAGATAAATAGCTGTTTAACTCGCTAATACGGGTATATAAAGCGGATGTTACGTTGTTGGTGCTGTTTATAAAAGTAGCCTTTTGAAAAGAATTATACTTAACGTAGATAACCAGCGCGCTGATCTCAAATATCACAAACAAAAAGAATGCGTTGTACTTGGTGATAAAGATCAGGAGGTTGCGCATTGGTTAGTGATCAGTGATTGGAGATTAGTGATTAGTGCCTATCAATTCAAATGTAGTTCTAAACTTTGATGGTTGATTGCTCCCTTAAATATTTGATGTATCCATTAATTAACTTCATGCACTCTTCGCATTGAAGTTTGAACTTTTCAAAAACATCAGTGTTTATATAATTTTGATCTAACGCGATAATTAGATGATCAATCGTTTCTGCTGCCGAACCTCTTGCGTTAATCAAAAATTTTGAAGAATCAGCATAATGAAATCTTCCATGGCCTTCCGCAATGTTATTGCCTATTGATCTTGATGAACGGATTATCTGATCAGCTAACCTAAATTTTTCTTCGCCTGGAAAACTCTTTACCAATTCAAAAACCTCATTTCGTAGTATACGAGACTTTTTCCAGGCATCAAGTTCAGTAAAGCTTTTCATTAGTAAAACATCAACTAATCACTAATCTCAAAACACCAATCACTACACTACTGCATTAAAAATTTAAAGTTACCAATATTTTTAAGCGCTGTGCCTGTACCGCGTACTACCGCGCGTAGCGGGTCTTCGGCTACGTGTACAGGTAGTTTTGTTTTAGCCGCTACCCTTTTATCCAGTCCGCGCAACAATGCACCACCACCTGTTAAATAAATACCGGTTTGGTAAATATCTGCTGATAACTCGGGTGGGGTTATTTCCAGCGCCTTTAATATCGCTTCTTCAATTTTTGAGATAGATTTATCCAAACAGTGTGCAATTTCGGTATATGATACCATAATTTGCTTTGGCACACCGGTCATCAAATCGCGGCCCTGTACTGCAAAATCAGCAGGCGGATCGGCCAATTCAGGTAATGCGGCACCAACTTCTATCTTTATTTTTTCGGCAGTACGGTCACCTATCATGATGTTATGCTGGCGACGGATATATTGTACAATGTCCGAGTCGAAGTTGTCTCCCGCTACGCGGATAGATTGGTCGCATACGATACCTGATAAGGCAATAACGGCAATCTCTGTAGTACCACCGCCGATATCGATGATCATGTTACCCATAGGCTCTTCCACATCAATACCAATACCTACGGCTGCTGCCATTGGCTCATGTATCAGGTAAACTTCTTTGGCACCGGCAATCTCGGCCGAGTCGCGCACGGCACGTTTCTCAACCTCGGTAATACCCGATGGTATACAAATAACCATACGCAACGACGGAAAAAACCAGCCTTTGCCCTGGTTTATCATTTTTATCATGCCGCGTATCATGTGTTCGGCAGCGTTAAAGTCGGCAATTACGCCATCTTTTAATGGGCGTACGGTACGTATATTATCGTGTGTTTTACCTTCCATCTGCATAGCCTGTTTGCCTATGGCGATAACCTTATTGGTTACGCGGTCAAACGCTACGATAGATGGTTCGTCAACAACAACTTTATCATTATGTATAATTAGGGTATTGGCTGTACCCAGATCAATGGCGATCTCCTGTGTGAAAAAATTAAATAAACCCATCTGGTGCTTTTCGTCAAATAATATTGTAAATTTTATAAATTTATACTTAATAAACTATTTTATTGCTATTTAAAGCGTTAAAAATTGCGGTTTATTATGTTTTATCTTATTTAAATAAGTTAATACTCACCCGGCCTTTGCTTCGCTCGGCCACCCTCTCTACGCCTTCGGCGGAAAGAGGGTTATTATAACTACCACCATTCACTCCTACTCCTTACTCTCTGATCACCACTCACTATCTTAATGTTTAAAGTGCCTAACGCCGGTAGTAACCATCGAAATGTTTTTGGCATTACACATATCAACAGAATCCTGATCCTTTATTGATCCGCCCGGCTGCAATACCGCTAATATACCGGCTTCGGCAGCCAGTTCAACACAATCATTAAAAGGGAAAAACGCGTCAGACGCCATTACCGCTCCATTTAAATCAAACCCAAAACTATTGGCTTTAATAACGGCTTGCTTCAGCGCATCAACCCTTGAGGTTTGGCCCACGCCGCTTGCTAATAACTGGTTGTTTTTGGCAAATACTATGGTGTTTGATTTGGTGTGCTTAACAATTTTGTTAGCGAAGAAAAGGTCGCGCAGTTCCTGAGTTGTAGGCTGACGGTTAGTTACGGTTTTCATTTGCTCCGGTCCCTCAACAACCAGGTCCTTATCCTGCTCAATAACACCGTTCAATAAAGTTTTAAATTGCTTAACAGGCAGTTCAACCGTTTGGCGCACTAAAATGATGCGGTTCTTTTTCTCCATCAATATTTGTACAGCTTCGTCGGTATAAGCCGGTGCAATTAAAACCTCATAAAATATTTTGTTGATCTCAGTCGCAGTCTCGGCATTGATTTCATCATTGGCAATAATTACACCACCAAAGGCTGATACCGGGTCGCAGGCCAAAGCATCTATCCAGGCCTCTTTAATAAACGATCTGCTGGCAATACCGCAGGCATTGGTATGTTTTAATATGGCTATAGTTGGCTCGGTAAATTCATCAATCAATGCTACGGCAGCATCAACATCAACCAGGTTATTGTATGATAACTCCTTACCATTTAGTTTAGTGAACATGGCATCCAGGTTTCCATAAAAAGTACCCTGCTGATGCGGGTTTTCGCCATAACGCAACGCATAGCTGGTTTGTATGCTTTGCTTAAATACCGGCATAGGTTCCTGCCTGTTAAAATACTGGAATATGGCGGTATCGTAATTTGATGAGATATTAAATGCCTTTTGTGCAAATTTTTGGCGTTGATCAATAGTGGTGCTGCCTTCCTGATTCTGTAAAATTTCGGCAAGCTCTATATAATCATCTTTTGATGCCAGTATAACTACATCTTTATAATTTTTTGCCGCTGCGCGGATAAGCGATATACCGCCAATATCTATCTTCTCAATAACATCATCATGTCCCGCACCCGATTCAACTGTCTCTTCAAACGGATAAAGATCAACAATTACCAGGTCAATTTCAGGTATTTCATATTGATCCAATTGTTGTTTATCGCCCTCTAAGCTGCGCCTTGACAATATGCCGCCAAATACTTTTGGGTGCAAGGTTTTAACGCGGCCGCCTAAAATTGACGGATAGGAGGTCAGGTCCTCTACAGCAACCACATCGGCACCAAGGTTACGGATAAAAGTTTCGGTTCCGCCAGTTGAATAGATGGTTACACCTAAACGCTTCAATTCGTGAATAATAGGTTCCAGGTTATCTTTGTAATAAACTGAAATAAGGGCATTTTTAATTTTAACAGGATGGCTCATTTTTAAAGCAAAATTTTGAGCCGCAAAGGTAGGGATTAGTGATTAGAGATTGGTGATTAGTGATTGGTTTTTTTAAAAATAATAAATGTTTGTAGCATATTATGTGCTAAGTACGTAATGGTAATAAATTAATTTTATGAAAAATATCATCTACGCATTATTTGCGATAGCTATTTTATTTACTTACAGTTGTAAAGATACCGCTATACATTCGCCATTGATAGGAAAATGGCGCGTAGTTGGTTATTCATCATCAAGTGGAGGGCCACAGGTATACACTCCGGTAGATAAAGGGACAAATCAGTATGTGCAGTTTAATGAAAACGGAATGTATCGTAGCAGTGTAAATAAGTATTATGCAAGCTATAGCATTCAAGATCACAAAACAATTACTATAACTTATGATGATAGCGCTCCTGACTACTATACAAATTACAAGTACAAAACTTATTACTTATCCTACGGCTTTAGGAACGACACATTATTAATGAGCCCAGCCGGCCCGGTAGTTTGCATAGAAGGCTGCTCCACCAGGTATGTGCGGTATTAGTGATTGGTGATTAGAGATTAGTAGTTGGTTTTTGAATAGATTCTTCAATATTCAACTATTGAATTAATTAAACTGGTCAGGGCTCTAATCACTAATCTCAAGACTTCATCTTTTTTAGCAAGCTTTCTATCACCCGGGGGAAGTGCTGATGCTCCAGTTGCTGACCCTTAAATTTTATCATTTCCAGGTTATCGCCGGGGTCAATCCGAAATTTTGATTGATGGATGATCTCCCCTTCATCAAACTGCTCGCTGGCGAAGTGGATGGTAATACCTGATTCTTCTTCGCCGGCATTTAGTACTGCGTTATGTACATGATCGCCATACATGCCTTTGCCGCCATATTTAGGTAATAGCGCCGGGTGCAGGTTAATTATTTTATTAGGGAAAGCATTTAACAAAGCAGGCGGCACCAGCCATAAAAAACCGGCCAGTACAATCAGGTCAACCTGCAGATTTTTAAGCATGCGTATAATGTCATCAGTTTCGTAAAACTCATGACGCGAAAATATATGCGAGGGTATCTCAAAATTATCTGCACGCTGCAATACGTAAGCTTGCGGG
>JAICMD010000193.1 GCA_025929405.1 Mucilaginibacter sp.
CCGCCACAGGCGTAGGTACCACATTCTATTTAAGTCTGCCCTCGGCTAATGCTTAACAACCCGTTTAAGCGTCATTAAATTTTGCGCATTAACGTTGTAGCCGGATATTGAATTTTGATAAAGGTTTATCCGTTTGTCATAATATAGAACCACAACGGGCGATTGCTGCATAATTATATTGTCCATTTGACGGTATAGTGCATAGCGTTGCTCATTATCTGTCACCTGGTCGGCTTTCTCAAAAAGCATATCAAATTGCCTGTTATTAAACCCTGTATAATTAGGCCCGAAAGGTATTTTATTTTTTGAGTAAAAAAGCGATAGATAATTTTCGGCATCAGGGTAATCGGCTATCCAGGTACCATAAAAAAAGTTAACCCCATTTTTGGCTATCAACTCCCGCAAACTGCCCCCTTGTGTAATTTCGACAGTAGTTTTAATGCCAATTTTATCCAATTCGCCCTGTACATACTCAATAAGGCTGCGATAGGCAATAGTAGTATGTAATACAATTGGCGGCAGGTTTTCCCCATCAGGATATCCCGCCTGTGCCAATAACTGCCTTGCTTTTTCAGGATTATAAGAATAGCCTTTTACTGCATCTTTATTATAACCGGGCATACCCGCCGGTATAAAACCTGCGTTGCCAGGGGTAGCTAAACTGTTGCGCAGGTATTTTACCATTTTTTCTTTGTCGATAGCATAATTGATGGCCTGCCTTATTTTTAAAATTCTTAAAGGCGAATTTTTTACAATAGCAAGGTTGGTATCAACCAAAATGCCCAGGTATAGTGTATTTAAATACGGCCCTGTGTTTAATATAAATTTGCCTTTATATTTTTTAGTGATATGACCCGACTTGGTCAGGATATCGTCGCGATAGCTGCCATCAATATCATTTAAAAAGTCGAGGTTTTTTTTGATGAACTCCATAAAGGCGGTTTGTTTATCGCCTATAAAAAAGCCCCTAACAGCATCAAGATAAGGCAGGCGTCTACCCTTTTCGTCTTTCTCCCAATACTTTTCGTTTTTAACCAACGCCACCACTTCGCCTTCCTTCCAGTATTTAAACTTAAACGGCCCTGTACCCACCGGATGGCTACGAAAGTCCTTACCATAATATTCTACTATCTCTTTAGGCACAACCGAGCAGTAAGGTGCCGTTAACATACTTAAAAATGGTGCAAAGGGCTGCTTTAAAACAATACGGAAAGTGCTGTCGTTAACAGCAATAAAGCTGCTTTTGCCAATAACCTTATCACTAAATATCCATGAGCCTGACGAGGCCACTTTTGGATCTATCAATCTGCCAAAACTATATACAAAATCGCCTGCGTTAACCTTACGGCCAACGCCATTTTTAAAATGCGCCTCATCCTGAAAGTAAACATCGTTACGCAAATGAAAAGTATAGGTTTTTCCATCTGCTGATATATCCCAGCTTTTTGCAATACAAGGAATAGTCTTTAAACTATCATCTATTTGCACCAGGCCGTTATAAAGTTGATTATCCATTAGGATGGTATTTTTATTTCGGCAAAAGGCAGGATCAAGCGAGGTTAGGCCCTCATCAAGATTTAGGTTGAAGACGGTTTTGTGAGAGGTGGATCTATTAGTGTGACATGAAATAAACAGGCCAGCACATAAGAGAAATATATAGCTTGGCAGTTTATTCATCAGCTAAATATAGCCAATATTAAAAAGACAGAATAACATCAATATTAATATTACTTTGTTATTATACTGTAGATTAAAAGCGGTATTAACAGCGTCGAGACATCAATCGACACATAAACTTCGTTTTTTAGGATCAATAAATGAACGAACCCGGCTTAATAATGTAACCGTCCCATCTGTGTTTACTTGATATATTTCAGAATAAAAAGGGTGGTCACACCCAAAAGTTACATAGGAAAATAAATGAACTTTATAATGGCCACCCTCCTTTATAGAATAAGATATTTCAGGTTTATCTTTTACATATTCATACTTTGTCTTATCAAAAAAATCTTTAAAAGCTGGGAACGATCTAGTGTATAGCACTGCATATGCAAGTGCTTCTTGTGTGGTAGAAATTGGAGCGTAAATCTTTTCTAATTCCTTCCTATTATTGATCAAAATATATTTCCCATCTATTTTGACCGCAATTTTTAATGCTTGAGGAATAAATCCACCAGTTACCCAATCCGTGTCTTTACTTAATGGTTTTCCGTGAAAGTCAATTAACATCTGATTCGCTATTGCTATAGGATAATTAGGTGTTAAGCCTCCTAAATGATCGTCGATCTTAAATAATGAAACTCGTGGGAATTTATTTTGTATTTGTTTATAATCTGCTGTATCAATATGCAATGTTGGCGGATATATAATCTCTTGCCCTGGCCTTTTACATGCAACAAAATGTAATGCAACAACACCTATTAGGAAATACTTGATCTTCAACATAAATAATAAGGTTTACTCTAAAAAGTAATTTGCCAATTTAATCGCAAGCGCATGTTAAACGTTCGTAACAGACAAGCGCAAGATCAATATAATAAAAAACCTTCAAGATAGCGAAGGTTCTTATTCAACTGACTACCTGTCGCTTTTATAAGATTCTTCGCTACACTCAGAATGACAAAAAAGTGTTAATCTAAAACCTCTCCTTCAAAAACTTACCGGTATAGCTGTCTTTTTCTTTGATCAGATTCTCTGGCGTACCTTCAAATACAACCTTACCGCCATTATCACCACCTTCGGGGCCAATATCAATTATCCAGTCGGCACATTTTATTACATCCATATTGTGCTCAATCACAATGATGGTATTGCCATGCTCTAACAGCGCATCAAATGATTTAAGCAGCTTTTTAATATCGTCAAAATGCAGCCCAGTGGTAGGCTCATCAAAAATAAATAGTGTTTTATGTGTATTATTCCCTTTTACCAGGAACGATGCCAGCTTTATACGCTGTGCCTCGCCGCCCGATAGCGTATTTGATGATTGGCCCAATTGTACATATCCTAAACCCACATCAGCCAATGGTTTTATTTTGCCGATGATCTTAGGTTCTTTGGCAAAAAACACAAGCGCCTCATCAATGGTTAGATTGAGCACCTCGGCTACATTTTTATCGTTGTAGGTTACATCTAAAATATGCTGTTTAAAGCGTTGCCCGTTACAAGTTTCGCAGGTTAGGAAGATATCAGCCATAAACTGCATTTCTATTTTCACTTCGCCCTCGCCCTGGCAAACATCGCAGCGGCCACCTTCAACATTAAATGAAAATGCCGATGGCTTTAATCCCGCAGCTTTAGCCGCCGGCTGGGCAGCATACAGGTTACGTATCTCGTCCCAGGCTTTAACATATGTTACCGGGTTTGAGCGCGATGAACGGCCAATCGGGTTTTGGTCAACAAGTTCTACTTGTTCAATCTTTTGATAATCGCCTTCTATAGCATCATAACTTCCGGTTTGCTCGCCCGAGTAGTTGCCTAAAGTTTTTTGCAGGGCCGGTGCCAATATACGTTTAACCAAACTGGTTTTACCCGAACCGGAAACGCCAGTAACTACTGTAAGTACCCCTATTGGAAATTTGGCTGTAACATGCTGCAGGTTATTTTCGCGGGCGCCTTTTATTTCGATATAATCATGCCAATTACGGCGTGTTGCGGGGATGGCTATTTCTTCCCTGCCGCTTAGATATTTTCCTGTAAGGCTATTATCGTCAACTAATATCTGATCGTACGTGCCCGAAAATACCATTTCGCCGCCATGCGTACCGGCAGCCGGACCAATATCAATAATATGGTCGGCAGCTTTCATAATCTCTTCTTCGTGCTCAACTACCAACACGGTATTACCAACATCGCGTAATGATTTAAGCACACCTATCAGTCGTTGCGTATCACGCGGGTGCAGGCCAATGCTTGGCTCGTCCAATACATACACCGAACCTACCAAACTGCTACCTAATGAGGTTGCCAGGTTAATACGCTGTGATTCGCCGCCTGATAAGGTATTTGATAAACGGTTAAGTGTTAAATAGCTTAACCCAACATCATTTAAAAATCCCAGGCGATTGGTTATTTCCATCAATAAACGCTTGCCAATTTTGGCATCGTTCTCGTTAAGTTCAATGGTATTAAAAAACTCCAGCGAGTTGCTTAACGACATTAAAACCACATCGGTTATTGATTTGCCGTTAATCTTTACGTACGCCGCATCCGGGCGCAAGCGGCTGCCTTTACAATCAGGACAGGTAGTTTTGCCGCGGTAGCGCGATAACATTACGCGATATTGAATTTTATAGGTTTGTGCCTCCATCTCCTTAAAAAATTCATCCAACCCGCGGAAGTACTTATTACCTGTCCATAATAACCGCTGTTCCTTTTCGGTAAGCTGGTTATATTGGCGGTGTATCGGGAAGTCGAATTTTATAGAGTTTTTTACCAGTTCATCGTTCCACTCGCGCATTTTTTCACCGCGCCATGGAGCAATTGCACCTTCATAAATGGTTTTGCTTTTATCAGGAATAACTAAATCCTCGTCAATACCAATTACTTTACCATAACCCTCACAGCGTTTACACGCGCCATAGGGATTGTTAAAACTGAAAAAGTTTGGCGACGGCTCTTCAAAGCGTATTCCATCCAACTCAAAACGGTCGCAAAAAAAGCTTTCCTTCTCTTCTTCGCCGTCAATGTGCCGTACAAAGCAATCGCCTTTACCTTCAAAAAATGCAGTTTGTATCGAGTCGCCCAAGCGGCTTATGGTTTCGTCTTCGTTGTTTTTGGTAACGCGGTCAATCACTATTTTTAGTCCATGGTCCATGGTTGATAGTTCATGGTCCTTAATATTTTGGTCCTCTAAAACCGATTCGATGCGTTGTATTTGCTGCTGATATTCAACCCGCACAAAACCTTTTTGCATTAATACTGCCAGTTCTTCTTTTAAACTGCGGTTATTATGCGGATGCAACGGGGTCAATATGGTTACCTGTGTTTCATCGGGCAGGGCCATAATGAAATTGATAACATCAGTAACGGTATCTTTTTTTACGATGTTACCTGATACCGGCGAATACGTTTTGCCGATACGCGAGTAAAGCAGTTTCAGGTAATCATATATTTCCGTTGAAGTACCCACAGTTGAGCGCGGGTTGGATGTAATAACCTTTTGCTCAATGGCTATAGCAGGTGCAATACCTTTTATATAATCAACATCGGGCTTATTCATCCGGCCCAGAAACTGACGCGCGTATGATGATAAACTCTCCACATATCTACGTTGGCCCTCGGCATACAAAGTATCAAAAGCCAGTGAAGATTTTCCTGAGCCTGACATTCCTGTAACTACCACCAACTGATTTTTTGGGATGGCTACATCAATATTTTTTAAATTGTGTACCCGCGCCCCTTTTATAATAATATTTTGTTGAGGATCTTTTTCTGTTTCTTTCATTTATAGTTCATAGATCATGGTTCATTGTTCTTCGGTAGTTTTACGTATGGTGACCAACTACTCTCTGTACTTGTTGAATTAAACGATAATTGCTATGAACTATGATCTATCAACCATGAACCAGAATGCAAAATTCCTAAAATATTTAGCCGTATGCAAATGGGTTTCGCTTTTAATGCAGTGGTTTTGCCCAATATTTCAAGAGGTTACATTTACCTGACCTGGTACGCATTAAACCTTTAGGTGTTTTAACACTCAAATGTTAAAATAAGTTAAATAAACCCTGAGCATACCTATAGCAGGAACGTAAATTTGTAATTCTGCTCAAAAAATGTTTTATTTGAGTAAGAATAATAACCACAAAGGAGACCTGACTATAGATAAAACTCTACTTTAAGTTAAATATTGTACTTAATTAATTAAAGAAGAAAGTTTTCTATGGATTTTCAATTGCAAAGTGATCAGGATCTAATCCATCTGTATATCAATGGTAACGAAGCGGGGCTTGTTGAATTGCTGCGCCGTTATCAGTCAAAAGTATATACCTCCATATATCTGCTGGTTAAAGACGAATACCTGGCCGAAGATATTTTTCAGGATACTTTTATTAAAGTTATTAATACCCTTAAAGCCAATAAATATAATGATGAGGGTAAGTTTTTACCTTGGGTAAGCCGTATTGCGCATAATTTGGTTATTGACCATTTTAGGAGAGAGAAACGTGCCCCAATGATAAATAACGGCGACGACTTTGATATTTTCGAAGTATTAGGCAATTATGATGAAAGTACCGAAGACCGCATGGTGCGCGATCAAACGCACAAGGACCTTAAAAAGCTGATACAGTTACTTCCATCTGAACAAAAAGAGGTTTTAATAATGCGTCATTTTGCCGAAATGAGCTTTAAAGAAATTGCCGACATTACCGGTGTGAGTATCAACACCGCTTTGGGCCGTATGCGCTATGCGCTTAATAACCTGCGTAAAATGATGCAAACCAAAGAGTTAAGCCTTAAAAATTAATTGAGCCTTGTTTGTTAATTATTAAGTAACAGTTGCTAATATATAAGCTTATTGCTAAATTATTTTTCTTAATAAATAATTTAGGTTTAATAAAATAATATATATTAGTGTGCGTTATTACTTAACAAATTAATTAAAAAGCTTATGGGTGAAACCTCTACAAAAAATGAGCTCACTAACCCAAACGAAGTGATGAATCTGAATGTA
>JAICMD010000344.1 GCA_025929405.1 Mucilaginibacter sp.
CGATCATATATTTTATGTTTGCAGAAAAAATTCATCGAAAATAATGATAAAAAAAGGGCTTTTCAGATTAGGGATATTCTTTTTATACCTGGTCTCGCTTTTGCCTTTTTGGCTGCTATATATTTTTGCTAATATTTTGTATGTGTTTCTTTATTATTTAACACGTTACAGGCGTGGGGTAACACAGGAAAATTTGCGAAATGCGTTCCCTGAAAAAACACAACAGGAACGTAATGATATAGAGAAAAAATATTATAAATATTTGGCTGATTTGATAGTAGAAACTGTAAAAATGATTACAATTTCTGCTGCCGAAATGCAAAAACGTGTAGTTCCTACCAACCCTGAGATTATTCAACATTACTTTAAGCAAGGCAAAAGCATCAGCGCAGTTGCGGGGCATTACTGTAACTGGGAGTGGGCTGGCAGCGAGTTTAGTATATCAAACCCTTTATTTATTATTTACAAACCCTTAAACAATGAAGTGTTTGATGCTTTTTTTAAAAAAGTACGTAGTAAATTTGGTGGCAAGCCTATAGCTATGCGGCAAACGCTCCGTACCATGTTGCAGCATAAAAATGAACTGACAGTTACCGTTTTTGCAGGCGACCAAACCCCGGTACGTGAGGACACTACATACTTTACCGATTTTTTAAACCAACCTACATCAGTATTTTTGGGGATAGAGAAAATAGCCAAAATGATAGACTCGGTAGTAATATTTTACGATATGCGCCGGGTAAAACGCGGATATTATACTTACACAATTGTACCTTTGGTAGAAAATGCTAAAGACACTGCGCAATATGAAGTTACAAATGCGCACGTAAAATATTTAGAAACAATGATAAACCGCGAACCGCAATATTGGTTATGGTCGCACCGCAGGTGGAAGTTTAAGCCGGAGGATATACATTAATGGAACATGCCCCAAAAGTTGCAGTTGTTATTTTAAACTGGAACGGCCTTAAACACTTACAGCAATTTTTGCCATCAGTAATGGCGTCTGACTGGCCCAACCTTGAGATAGTAGTGGGCGATAACGGTTCGACCGATGGTTCTGTTGAATTTATTACCAGTGCCTATCCTGATATTAATGTTATTGTAAATGGCGATAACTTAGGTTTTACCGGCGGGTATAATAAAGTATTGGCACAGGTAGATGCGGATTATTTTATTTTACTAAACTCGGACGTAGAAGTTTGTCCCGGTTGGATTAAGCCGGTGATAGAATTAATGGAAAGCGATCCGTTGATTGCCGTGGCTGCACCAAAAATAAAGTCGT
Organism: Mucilaginibacter sp.; assembly: GCA_025929405.1. GTDB lineage: Bacteria > Bacteroidota > Bacteroidia > Sphingobacteriales > Sphingobacteriaceae > Mucilaginibacter. Next base: position 1,286 of record JAICMD010000344.1, read on the forward strand.
ACGTACAAAAAAATCATTTTGAGCACGCCGGTGCTGCCGGTGGCTTTATTGATATGTTTGGCTATCCGTTTTGCCGCGGACGCATTTTTTATGAGATAGAGGAGGACAAAGGCCAATACGAACAATCAGGCGAGGTGTTTTGGGCATCAGGCGCGGCCATGTTTATTAAAAAGAAATGCTGGGATGAGGCTCGCGGATTTGACGAACGCTTTTTTGCGCACATGGAAGAGATAGATCTTTGCTGGCGGTTAAAAAATAAGGGGTATAAAGTGATGTATTGCGCACAATCCGAAGTGTTTCACGTAGGTGGCGGCACTTTAAATACCGAAAATCCTTTTAAAACTTACCTTAATTTCCGTAATAACTTGTTGCTGCTACAAAAAAACTTACCTTTTTGGCGGGCATTTATAATGATAAGCGTTCGATATGTGCTTGACCTGATGGCTATATTCAGGTTTTTAAGTGAAGGTAAGCGTAAGGATGCCTGGGCAGTGAGCCTGGCACACCAAAACTTTTTAAGGCATACATTTAAAACCGGCCACCGCGATATTGACCCAACACACAACTTACATGGCATGTACAAAGGCTCGGTAGTGTTAGATTTTTTTCTGCGCAAAAAGCATAAGTTTAGCCAATTGCACGGGAGTAAGTTTTATAAGTAAGTATTTCTTATATAAAAATTGTCATTTTGAACGAGGTACGAAGAGAAATCTTAAACGCGTGAATAGATAGTACCTAAGATTTCTCACTGCGTTTCGAAATGACAAGGCTGCTGTTTATTTCGCCAGCAAGCTCTCCACCGCTAATCTGTAAGAATCCAGCCCAAAGCCTGCAATAACACCCTTACAATTACGCGCCAGCATGGAATGATGTCTAAATTCTTCGCGCTTATAAACGTTTGATATATGTACCTCAACTACGGGTGTGTTGATGCCTGCAATGGCATCGGCAATGGCAACCGAGGTATGGGTATAGGCCCCCGCGTTCATCACAATGCCATCATAGCTAAAACCA
>JAICMD010000037.1 GCA_025929405.1 Mucilaginibacter sp.
CCATAGGCGGAGCAAGTTTACCACCCGAAGATATTTGCATTGCCGCCGGTTCATTTACCTTGATGCGGTAACTGAATTTTGCTGCGCCATCATTTGGTAACTTTAAAAAATTAAAGGGTATAGCCAGCTCGTAAGTATAGCCCATGTTGCCATCAAACTTTGCCACTGCTTTAATGTTATCTTCATTGTATACAGAAATAGCTTCATCGGTAATTGTTTTTACACCCTTAATACCTATAAGTTTCGACTTTGTATTAAAAGACGTGTTCAGCTCATCTACGTTTACAGGTGTTTTATTTGCGTCTCTGTATTCATTTGATTTACCTGCAAACATATTTAATACACTTGATGCTGCATTATCCCGTAAAACGGGGTAAGTTACTGATACAGCTTCTTTATCATTTTTATTAACCGTATGATTAATAGTAAGTGTAATACCACCGCGTAAAATTTTATCAACAATATCCCGGTATGTTGCCATTATGGTTAAATAAAGCTTCTCGTCATCATTAGATATTGTATAAAACAAATCTGTAGCATTATTATAAGCCTGAAACTTATTGCCCCATTCATCAGCTTTGCCGTCAATTTTAATATTGGCAGGAGCGCGCAGGCTAATTTCCTGTTTATTAGGTAGTTTTTGCGCTACAGCGGCTGTGCCTAACAATAAAGCTGCTGTAAACAGCTTTATTGTGGTGTTTAAATTTATTTTCATGATGAGGTTTAGGTTAATGTTTGATATTATATGGGGTTACCACTATTTGTCCTAAAAAATCAGGATCGCTCATAATTGAATTTGGAAATGTTGGTACCATTCTCGTTTTTCCGTTATCAAGGTACATTGTTATACCTATTTTATAAGTACCCTTATTTCCCGGTAATTTATATTTGTAGTTATTTAGTACCCTTATAACTTCTTTATCGCAACTATTATTAATACCGCTAACTATAGTGGGGGAGGTTAAATTATGGTTACTATCAATATTAAATTGAACTATAATGTTGCCGCTTATATTGTTTTTATAAGCATCCTCCGGGTAACGAAAATTTAGAAAAAAATAACCCGAGAATTTTTTACCGATTATATCAGTTGCTCCATCCCTAAGAACTGATGGCGGCGGAAACCTTACTATATCTGTTTTAGGTTTTGATGATGCAGATTGATTTGGTTTTACTATCGGCGGTGGAAACTTAACCTGATCAGCGTATGGTTTTGGTTGCACAGACGATGCCGGATAAGAAACCTTTACATCAGGGAATTTATAGCCATATTTTTGATAAATATATCTTTCGTTCTGTTTATTGTGGCTTTTGTATGCAGCCGCCTTAGTATGCCCGGTTTTATCTTTAATTAATACTACATAATAAGTATCGCCATTGACAGCAGGTGTGTAATGACCTTCTTCAATAGTATATCCTTTAGTGTTAACATAAGTTTTTTCGGGTTTAAATTTGCCATTTACTATTGGCGGCGGGAATTTTACTATATCGGTTTTGTGTTGTACGGGTGCAACAGGTGGAGACAGAACGTTTTTTACGTCGTTAAGATCATACGTTGGTGTTGCAACAACTGGCATTAATTTATTAACTTCAGGTTCGGAACTGGCTTTGCGCGGTGCAATATCTATCCAGCCATAAGTTTTACTGAAACCAAGTGTTGATGCGCATAATAGCCCTGCGCCTATAGGTACAGCTACAAAATATTTTAGCCTGGCCAAATTACCCGAACGTTGTTGGTTTAACATAATAATTCTCTTTTTTAAAAGGTTATAGGTAAAAAATGAATGCGTAATTGATGGACCGGTAAGGCCATAAGCATTGTTAACCAAAAACGAAGAATAGGCAAGGGCATCATCAGCATTATCTACACTTTGTTCGTCGGCTATATATTCATGTACGGTTTTAAGGCTGTTTTGCACTAAATAGATCAACGGGTTAAACCAATTGATGATCTTCAGCACTTCTAAAAACACAATATCAGCCGAGTGCCTTTGGCGTATGTGCACCAGCTCGTGCCGGGTTATTATCTTTTCGTCAGGCATGTTTTTACCTATAAACAGGTAATTGAAAAACGAAAATGCAGTTTGGCTATCGTTAATATAAATGAGGTTGTAATGTGTATGCTTTAGCACCGGTTTGCCAATTACCAGCTTAAATAAACTGCATAATTTGATTATAAAAAGAATTAATAAAACAGCCGCTCCGGCTAAATATATATACCATAAACCATCCTGTAAATAAAAATGCTGTTCGGTAATAGCCGGTGCACTTACCATGTCGGTTGCAGGGGTGACAGGAACAGCCTCAAATGTAGCCGGTACCACAGGCGATAACGGCGGTATTAATATACCCAGTTGTAATACAGGCAAAATAAAAGATATTATGCAGGTGAATACAAGGTATACCCTGTTTAACAGGTAATGGGTTTCTTTAGTAAGAAACAGGCAATATGCAGCATAAAATACCCCCAGGTATATATTTGCTTCTAACAGGTAATGCAGCCAGTTCATGATCTTTTGCTTTTAAGTTTGTCAATCAGTTGGGTTAGTTCGTCCAGTTCTTTTAAGCCGAGTTTTTTCTCATCGGCACTAAATGATACCAGGCTTTCGTACGAGTTGCTGAAATAATTATTCATCATCTTATCAAACGTGAACTTTTTGTACTGCGCCTCGCTTATCAGCGGGAAATAAACGTGCGAGTTGCCGTAGGCCTTGTGGTCAATAAAACCTTTGCCTTCAAGCACCCGCACTACGGTTGATACGGTGTTGTAAGCGGGTTTCGGGTCGGGCATTTTGACTAAAATGTCTTTTACTATGGCTTCTTCCAATTGCCATAATATTTGCATTACCTGTTCTTCTGCCTTGGTGAGTTCCTTTATTTTCATAGCAAACTATTTTAGTAGTTTAAATGTAGAAACTATTTTTGTAGTTTGCAAACTATTTTTGCAGTTTATTTAAATTTTTGTTAGAACTATGATTTATATGATTTGAAGATTGCGGGATTTTGTTATTGCGCATTTTTTGTCTGAACCCTGATTTATAGATTAATGGATCATAGGATTTAATTTGCATATCTGCACATCTGCATATTCACACATTTACTATATTTATCATCTGCACATTTGCATATTTGCACATCTGCATATTTACATGTCATTACTGCACCGGATAGCCTTAACTTATATTAAAAACATTGGCCCTACACTGGCCAAATCAATGCTGGCTTATTTTGGCGATGCCCAAAGTGTTTTTAATGCCACCGAGACCAAATTGCTAAAGGTGCCCGGCATAGGCGCCAAAACCATTGCCCAACTTGATTTTGATGAAGCACTTGAAAAAGCTGCCCTGGAATTGAAATTTGTTGAGCAAAACAATATCAACGTTGTATTTTATACTGATGCTGCTTATCCAAAGCGGTTAAAGAATTGTGCCGACTCGCCAGTATTACTATTTAGTAAAGGCAATACCAATTTTAACAACCAACGTATAATAAGTATTGTAGGCACACGCAACGCTACCGATTATGGGAAACAGTTATGTCACCAACTAATAGAGGAGTTGCAGCCTTATGGAGTGCTTGTAGTAAGCGGACTGGCGCATGGTATTGACGTAGCTGCACATAAAAAGCTAATGTGCCGACAGTAGGGGTGCTTGCGCATGGGCTGGACAGGTTATACCCAAGCCAGAACAGAAGCACTGCCGATAAAATGCTGGAGAATGGAGGTTTGCTTACTGAATATCCATCGGGTACTGTACCTGACCGCGAGAACTTTCCGCAGCGAAACCGTATTGTAGCGGGTATGGCTGATGCAACCGTGGTAATTGAAGCCAGTGTTAAAGGAGGTGCCTTGATAACTGCTGAAATTGCCAACGGTTATAATCGTGATGTTTTTGCCTTCCCGGGCAGGGTGGGTGATGTTTATAGCGAAGGGTGCAACTTTTTAATACGTAACAATAAGGCCGCTTTACTTACCTGCGCTGCCGATTTGGCCTATAGCATGGGTTGGGAAAAAACTGATGACGCTAAACCGGTTGAACAGTTTATGCTGCCGCTTGACCTTACCGGCATTGAACGTACCTTATTTGAAATTATACAACAGCATAAGCAACCGCTGGCAATTGACGATTTGACCATTAAAGCCAATATTCCTATGAGCCAGTTGGCTATGAACCTGCTTAATATGGAAATGCAGGGGTATATACGCTCATTGCCCGGTAAGATGTACCAGGTTAATTAGGGCGTTAGAACCAAGAATCAAGAGCCAGGAATCAAGAATAGATATGGCTGATAAACTTCGTAAAAAACACCTTGTCATTTTTGATCTGCCCATTGGCGGAGAAGAGTCTTATTCAATTGATAATCTTCACACTTTACAGGTTGAATAAGATGCTTCGTTCCTCAGTATTAACAAATGAACTTAAATAAAAGAGCCAGAACTAAAAGTCCCGGCTCTTGATTCTTGGCTCTAATAATCACGCTCTGCGTATAATACCTAACAATAAAGCGATAATAGCTATCACCAATAGAATATGAATTACTCCGCCTGCAGAGTAGTAAAAAAATCCTAATGCCCATCCTATTATCAGGATAACTGCAATAATGTATAATAAGCCTCTCATATTGTTGTGTTGTTTTAGTTTAATTATTGCTGATGCCAAAATCATTCCAAAAACACCTATAAACACAAAACCCTGCATATTGCAGGGTTTTGTAGGCTAAATATGTATCATTTAGTATTCGTCTTCGTTAAAAAAGAAATCATCTTTGGTAGGATAATCCGGCCATATTTCTTCAATATTTTCGTAAGGTTCGCCATCATCCTCTAATGCCTGCAGGTTTTCAATAACCTCTACCGGAGCTCCGGAACGTATAGCATAGTCAATTAATTCATCTTTAGTTGCAGGCCATGGTGCATCTTCCAGGTGCGATGCTAATTCAAGTGTCCAATACATATTCTTTTATGTGTTATTGTTTAAAGTCGTAAAAATTCAATTTTCGCAAAAGTATAATATTTTTAAATTGATTAACCATATAATTTTTTAAAAATTTTTACACACGTGCAAGCCATTCATTTTCAGGTATATTTTGTTCGTTTGCCATTTTACGCGCCAGTATAAACAGGTAATCGCTTAGCCGGTTTAAATAAATTATTACTTTTTCGTCAACAGTGCTATCCTGCGCCAGGTGTACCGTAAGCCTTTCGGCCTTGCGGCAAACGCAGCGTGCTATATGGCAATAAGCTATGGTAGTATTTCCGCCCGGCAAAATAAAATGCTTTAGCTCAGGCAAATGCAGGTTCATATTGTCTATCTCTTTTTCCAGTAATTCAATATCGGTTAAATGCAGGTCGGGGATAGCCATTTTTGATTTTTCAGGGTCGGCAGCAAGCATGGCACCTATGGTAAATAGCCTATCCTGTATTTGTTTTAAAATATCTTTATGATTGCTGCTGATGTCCTGACAGCCAATTAAGCCTATGTAGGCGTTCAGTTCATCAATCGTGCCATAGCTTTCAATACGCAGGTCATGTTTAAGTACGCGGGTACCGCCCATTAACGAGGTATAACCGTTATCGCCTGTTTTGGTATAAATTTTCATAGTGCAGCTATTAAATATACGGCTAAACATAATTAATAATTGCTTTAATAGTTAAACTTGTACAGATATTTGTAGTAGTTATTTAAAGTAACTCCATTTTATGAAAAATACCCCTGTAATAAAATACTTGTTATTACTGCCCTTGCTCTGTATAGCATGGTTGGGCTTTAAATTTATTACCGCCCCGGCAAATAAAAAAGGCAATCAGCACGCAGCATTTAACCTGATAACCGAACAGCAGTTTAATGCGCTTTTTCCGCAACGTAATAAATTTTATACTTATGCGGCTTTTAAGCGAGCCATAACCGAAATGGCAAACCTGCAGGTAAGGGTTACACGAAGGTCAACATCTATTTATCGTTTTGTACGGGTTGATAAGAGAACCGGCAAAAGTACCATAGTACGTCAGGATCAATACTGGGATGAAGCCTGGGCTAAAGCAAAGCCCGATAGTGTTTACACTATTAACTATGCCAACTTCTGTACAGAAAAGGATGCACAAACCAATAAAAAGGAACTGGCTGCTTTTTTTGCCCATATAGCCCATGAAACAGGCGAGGGCCGGGATGGCGATTTTACTGACGGCCTGATGGCCATACATGAAGATAATACCAGTAATGCTTATATATCCCCCAATGTAGTGTACCCGCCGGTGGCAGGTAAAAAATATTATGGCAGGGGGCCTATACAGTTAAGTTATAACGGTAACTATGGTACCGCGTCTGATTTTATTTTTGGCGATAAAAATGTGTTGTTAAAAAATCCGGAACTAATAGAAACCGACCCGGTAGTTGCCTTTAAAACAGCTATATGGTTTTGGATGACACCCGAAACGCATAAACCATCGGCACATGATGTAATGATAGGCAAATGGCAGCCTAATGCTGATGATAAGGTAAAGGGCCGTACCGCAGGTTTTGGCATGACCATTAATATTATAAACGGTGCCCTGGAATGTAATAAGGGCGAGAATCATAATATGAACGAGCGTATTAATCTTTATAAATACTTCCTGAAAAAACTGGGCGCGGCTGATCCAAACTGTGCCTGCTCATGTGCTGCCATGCAGCCTTATCAATATTGATTATTGATGTGCAATTATTAATTTTGATAAACTAACCTGTTGCCTATGCCTGATTATCCTTTTGATACCGTTGGACTTGGTTCCGACCAAATAGACATTTTTCTGGAAACGTATACGGCGCTAAAAAACCGTTTTAACATTCAGCAAACGGGAGATATTGATTTTCATCTGGAAGATTTTGAGGTGTTTAAAAGATATTTTAATGTTAGCCTGCGCGATTCATTTTTAATTAAGCAATCGGGTTGCAGCAGTTATATACTTTTTACTGAAAACGATATTAGGCTGCCCCACAATAAAAGCGGTGTAACCGAGCTTCGCGAATACCAAACCTGGGCATTGGCCTATTTAAAGCGTAATCTGGGCCGGGTACTTATACGCCCCGAAACACTGGTTGATAAAATAATTGAGCTTATACACCCAATTGAAATTGACTTTAAAGAAGATAAAGCCTTTAGCGATACCTTTTATGTAGTTGCTAATGATTATGAAAAAGCCATTGCCGGTATTGACCGTAACCTGCGCAACGCGGTGATGGATGTACGCGAAAATGATTTTGTGATTGAGATTGTGGAACATACCCTCATCATCGGCAGTAAAAAACCAATAACCCCTGATAATGCTGTACATTTAGCTGAGTTTGTGGCAAGGGTAGCTTCGATGTGTTAGAAAAATATCGAATAATAAATATTGAAGTTTACTTCATTATTCAATATTTGTCATCCGGTGTTCGATATTAATAAATAAAATATGACCGATTTTCCATTCGATACGGTAGGCATAGATGCCGATGAAGTAAATGCACTTGAAAAAACTTACCGTTTGCTGAAAACGAAATTTAACATAAGCCTGCCCGGCCATGTTGATAGCCACATTAACAAATTTGAATTATTTAATAATAACCCCAACGCAAGTATCGGCGGCTCTCTAATTATTAATGCACCTATAAATACCTGTTGTTTAAATTTTATAAAAAGCCATTTTTCTGTAAGTGCGGGCGGCAGGGGAGGCGGATCACAATTTCTTAATTATGATAAATACCAGGTTTGGGCCTTTGTTACTTTAAACAAAAGCTTCGGCAGGGTTTTGATAAGGCGAAAAACTTTTACTGACAGCTTATTGGAGATTGTAAACCACGTAGAGTTAAAAATTGCCGGCGATGAACAGTTTAATAATAAGTATCATGTAATTACAAACGATAAACAAAAAGCTACTGAAGGTTTAACGCATGAATTAAGAGCCGTATTAATGACTATAAATGATGCATCATTAATAATAGAAATTGTAAACAATACCTTAGTTATTGGTAATAATAAACCAATTGAGCCTGAGCGTATTGTTTATTTAGCAGATGTAGCAAATGATATTGCGGAGGTAGTCTGACTTCTGGAAGTTAAGATAATGCGATGTAATTAAATATCGAATATTGAAGCTACTTCATTCAATATTTCGATATTCTTCATTCAGTGTTCAGTATTAAAATTAAAGCGTAGCCGTATCCCTTTTCACCGTATGGATATCAGTGTTCATGTAATCCTTCTCAATTAAGCCATCGCGCATACGTACAATGCGGTGGGCATGTTGGGCTATATCTTCCTCGTGGGTTACTAATATAATGGTGTTGCCTTTGGCGTGAATATCTTCCAACAGGCCCATAATTTCGATAGAGGTTTTGGTATCCAGGTTACCGGTAGGCTCATCGGCAAGTATAATGGATGGGTCATTTATTAATGCGCGTGCCACAGCAACCCGCTGGCGCTGACCGCCCGAAAGTTCATTGGGACGATGGTCAACCCGGTGGCCCAAACCAACATTTTCCAATGCTTTGCGGGCGCGTTCCTGCCTGCCTTCTTTATTAACACCGGCATAAATAAGCGGTAGTGCCACATTATCTAACGCGCTGTTGCGTGGCAGCAGGTTAAAAGTCTGGAAAACAAAGCCAATTTCGGAATTACGCACTTCGGCAAGCTCATTATCCGTCATGTGGCTTACGTTAATGCCATTCAGGATATATTCGCCGTGAGTAGGCGTATCCAGGCAGCCCAGTATGTTCATCAAAGTTGATTTGCCTGATCCGGAAGGTCCCATCAGCGCCACAAATTCACCTTTGTTGATAGTAAGCGATACAGATTTAAGCGCGTGGATAACCTCGCTGCCTATTACATATTTACGCCCGATATCTTTAATGGTAATTAATGGCTCCATTTATTTTTTGTGGATTGGACAGTATAAATGATTTAAATGTTACAATTGCCCATTAAAATAAATCCGAAATCGAACATCCGAAATTCGAAATCAAAAAACTATTTCTCAATAACCTTCGCTACTAAAATATATTTGTCATCATGTTTGGGGGCGTTCTGCAAAGCTTCTTCGGTAGTTATTTGCTGCTTTACTTCATCATCCCTTAAAGTATTCACCTCGGCCGACATGTATACCAGCGGTTCAACACCGGCTGTATCAACCTCGTTCAGTTTGGCCATAAAATCCAATATCTTGTTCATATCGCCAATCATTTCCTGCTTTTCATTTTCAGCAAGTTCAAGTCGGGCCAAATGAGCTATCTTATCTACGGTTTCGCTGTCAATATTCATCCTTGTTCAAATTTTTGTTGATAATGTTGTGCACCTTATCGCGCAAAGCATCCGCATCATCAATAGTTAAATGCCCGGTTTCAATGGGCCTGTGTACAAATATATTACAAATACCCGGTTTACTGCCATGTTCAATGCCGGTATCCCATAAAATGCGCCAGGTATCGGGCGAAGTTACGGGTATTATAGGTATTTTAAGTTCAATAGCAAGCCTAAATGGTCCGTTTTTAAACTCATGCAAACGCGGCGGATAATCAGCAGGTATTTTCCCTTCGGGGAATATCACTGCTGACATACCTTCGGCCAGCCGTTCGCCTGCCCGTTTAAACGCCCGGAATGATGACATCCTGCTTTCGCGATTTACCGGGATATCCACCGTTTGAAAGAACAGACGGGTAACAAAACCATCCAGCAATTCTTCCTTACCTATAAAGCAAAAGTTGTTTTTAACCAGCAGGCTCATAGCGGTAATATCCAGATTGGAAGTATGATTAGGGCAAATGATATAAGTTTTGCTCCAGTCTATTTTTTCTTCAAAATGAAATTTATAAAATATCCCCGGCAGGGACGAGCTTAAAAATCCCCAAAGGCGACGCACCCGGTTCATGTTGGTATAGCGCGAAGGTTTGCGTGAAAAATAGTACAACAGCGGCCATAATAATATGTAAAAAAAGCCCACACCATATCGATAAAAATAGCAGTGCAGTTTTTTCAATATCATTTTCATCGCCCTCAAAAATATAAAAAATACTTACTTTCGTCGCTATATGGAAACTGTTGTTAGCGGCATAAGATCAACCGGGAACCTGCACCTGGGCAATTATTACGGGGCTGTACAAAACTTTGTAAAAATGCAGCACGAGTATAATTGCTATTTTTTTATTGCCGATCTGCACTCATTAACCACGCACCCAACACCTGTCAATTTGCATAGCAGTGTAAAAAGCGTATTGGTTGAATATCTGGCGGCAGGCATCGACCCGGATAAGGCTACCATCTATGTACAATCAGATGTGCCCGAGATAGCTGAACTGTACCTGTATATGAATATGAATGCCTATGTGGGCGAGTTGGAACGCAGCACTTCCTTTAAAGACAAAGTACGCGCCAATCCTGATAATGTTAACGCCGGCTTGCTAACTTATCCGGTTTTAATGGCGGCGGATATATTGATACATCACGCAACAAAAGTACCTGTAGGTAAAGATCAGGAGCAGCATCTTGAAATGGCGCGCACCTTTGGCAACCGCTTTAACCGCCTGTACCATACCGAATATTTTAAAGAGCCTTTTGCCTTTAACTTCAGCCATAACCTGATTAAAATACCCGGACTTGATGGTAAAGGTAAAATGGGAAAATCAGAGGGAGAGAACAACGCTGTTTACCTGGCTGATGCTCCCGAAGTTATCCGTAAAAAAGTAATGCGTGCCGTTACGGATAGCGGCCCTACTGTTGAGAACCAGCAAAAGCCCGAAGAGATACAAAATCTGTTTGACCTGCTGAAAGTAGTATCAACCCAGGATACTTATGACCATTTTAACAACCTTTACAATACCATGCAGGTGCGCTATGGCGACCTTAAAAAACAACTGGCCGAAGATATGATCATAGCAACGGAACCTATCCGCGAGCGTATCAATGCTATTGCTGCCGATACTGATTACCTGCATAAAGTGGCTCAATTAGGCGCCGATAAGGCCCGCGAAAGCGCCTCGAAAACTTTACGGGAGGTGAGGGAGATTATTGGGTTCAGGAAGTTTTAATTCGGTTCATTGTTGGTAGTTCATAGTTCATAGTGTATATTAGTAGTTAAAATATTTGTGGAGTTTTGGCTATGAACCATCAACCACAAACCATGAACTAATTGCACATGCACATAGCTATAGTAGGAAACATAGGCGCCGGTAAAACCACCCTTACAGAGATGCTGGCCAAAAATTATGGATGGGATCCATTGTATGAAGCTGTTGATAATAATCCCTATCTTGAGGATTTTTACAGCGACATGAAACGCTGGAGCTTTAACCTGCAGATTTATTTTTTAAATAGCCGCTACCGCCAGATCATTGAAATACAAAAAAGCGGTCGCAATATTTTGCAGGACCGTACCATTTATGAAGATGCCTATATATTTGCCGAAAACCTGCATGATATGGGGCTGATGACCACCCGTGATTACGAGAACTACCAATCCATCTTTGATAACATAACCGAATATATTAAACCACCCGATCTGCTGGTTTACCTGAAGGCATCGGTACCTACGCTGGTGAATAATATACAGCGCCGGGGCCGCGAGTACGAAACCGGTATCCGTATTGACTATTTATCAAAACTGAATGAAAAGTATGATAAATGGATAAAGGATTATAAACTTGGAAAACTGCTTATTTTAGATAAAGATAGCCTCGACTTTGCCAACAGCCCTGAAGATCTGGGCTTTATTATAAATTCTATTGAAAGAGAAATAAACGGATTATTTTAGTTTTGAGTGATGAGTATTGAGTATTAAGTTTTATCACTCACCACTCACCACTCACCACTCACCACTCACTATTCACTATTCACCACTCACCACTTATATGCAAATCCTCGGTATCATCCCCGCCCGTTATGCTTCTTCCCGGTTCCCGGGCAAGCCTTTGGTTGATATTGCCGGTAAAAGCATGATACAGCGCGTGTATGAGCAGGCTAAAAAATGCCAGCACTTAACCGAGGTTATGGTAGCTACGGATGATCATCGCATTTTTGAGCATGTAAAAGCCTTTGGCGGTGAGGTGATAATTACTGCCGATACCCACCAAAGCGGTACCGACCGCTGCGCTGAGGTTGCTTTGGCCTATACCCATTATGATGTTATCATTAATATACAGGGCGATGAACCTTATATTGACCCTGAGCAGATAAGCAGGCTTGCAGCATGTTTTAACTCGCCTGATGCGCAGATAGCTACGTTGATAAAACGCGTTAAAACCGAGCAGGAGTTACATAATCCTAACTCGCCTAAGGTAGTAGTAAATAAACTGGATGAAGCTGTTTATTTTTCGCGCTCGGCATTACCGCATATCAGGGGAGAGGAACCGCAAAACTGGCTGGAGTTTTACCCTTACTTTAAACATATCGGCATTTATGGCTACCGTGCGGATATTTTACAGCAGATAACCAAACTGTCTATATCACCTCTTGAAAAAGCCGAAAGCCTGGAGCAGTTGCGTTGGATAGAGAACGGCTACCGTATTAAAGTTGCCGAAACCGATCTGGAAACTTACGCTATTGACACACCGGAAGATTTGGAGTTGATAAAATAAAAAACGCTCCTTGTCATTCTGAGCGTAGCGAAGAATCTTATACACCCCGCAAGTCGCATTCTTATCAGTTGAATAAGATGCTTCGTTTCTCATCATAACAATTTACTATTTATCATTCTGCGGAAAAATCCTTATCGTTTTCATATACCTGCCCATATAATAACTGTTTAATGGCGTAGTGGTAACCCCATACTGTTTGCCCGATGTTGAATGTATAAACTGTAGCGACTGACCGGTATTAGCTATTACTATACCCATGTGCCCAACAGTGCGGTCCAGACTATCCGTACCGGTAAACAGTATCAGGTCGCCGGTTTTGGCCTGGGATAAATTTACCTCATGTTCAACATTTGTAAAATCAACCGAACGTCGCGGTACAATAATGTGGAAATGGTTAAATACATAAGTGATAAATCCGGAGCAATCAAACCCCTTTGCAGGGTCGGTTGAGCCATATAAATAAGGGATGCCCGTAAGGGTTTTTGCATAGCTTATTAGTTGTGCAGGCGTTGCACTGCCCGTGTTGATATGGGAGATAGGTTTCCCATCAGCAGTGTAACCGGGAGTTATTGCAGAAGTATCGGCAGATATGGATTGAAAGTTTTTTTGCCCGCTGTCGCAACCTGCAAGCACCAATAAAATTAAACCGTATCTGCAAATAAAATTCATAGCATAAGTACAGTAAACGGCTGGTATTGTTTGGGTTGTTATTTGTTATGACTAATTTTAGATCAGAAAAACATCTATCTAAAACAAACCCATGCCAACAGTATCATTAAACAGCACTGCCGGGAGGTGGATCATGGTATCAACCATATTGGCTTCGGCAATGGCCTTTATTGATGCTACGGCTTTAAATGTGGTGCTGCCCGCATTGCAGCAAAGCCTGCAGGCTACCGGGGCCGATCTGTTTTGGATATTAAATGCTTACCTGCTAATGCTGGCCTCGCTTATTTTAATTGGCGGGGCGATGGGCGATAAACTGGGCCGCAAAAAAATATTTATGCTGGGCATATTTATTTTTATTACCGGATCGGCGGCGTGCGGGTTGGCAGGCAGTGTTATGCTATTAGTTGTGTTCCGTGTTTTGCAGGGGATTGGCGGTGCGCTGATGATACCCGGCAGTTTATCGCTTATATCATCTTCCATAAATGCGCAGGAGCGGGGCAAGGCCATTGGCACCTGGTCGGCATTTACAACCGTAGTAACTATGGGAGGCCCAATATTAGGCGGTGCCTTAGCCGATGCCGGTTTATGGCGTTATATCTTCTTTATAAATGTACCTATTGGCATAGCTGCATTGTTTATGCTGGGGTTTAAGGTAAAGGAAATTAAGGACGATAACTCTAATACTCAATTGGATGTTGCCGGAGCCATTACCATAGCCATAAGCCTTGCATCAATAACGTTTGGTTTTTTACGCTTTCCGGCAGTTGGCTTCAATAATCCGCAGGTTTATGGCACACTTGGGTTGGGTGTTATTTTGCTAATTGTTTTTATCATCATCGAAATGAAAAGCAGCCACCCCATGATGCCGCTCAACTTATTTAATAATACAACTTTTAGCGGGGCAAATTTACTCACCTTCTTTTTATATGCCGGTTTAGGGGCGGGTATGTTGTTCATGTCGCTTAACCTGGTGCAGGTACAAGGATACAGTCAGTTGCAATCAGGGCTTACGTTTTTACCCTTTACCGTATTGATGGTAACTATCGCCCGTTTTGCAGGCAGTATGGCCGATAAACTTGGTCCGCGGTTATTTTTAATTTTTGGGCCGGCCATAGCCGGTACAGGTTTGTTTATGCTGTCGTTTGTTAAGCAAACTGCCGGTCCGCACGATTATTGGTTTACTTTTTTTCCCGGTGTGTTTGTTTTAGGTTTGGGTATGTCATTAACCGTAGCGCCGCTTACTGCTGCGGTTATGGGTTCGGTTAGCGATCATTTTTCGGGTACAGCATCGGGTATCAACAATGCCATGACGCGTATATCAGGTGTATTTGCCAATGCCATATTTGGTGCGCTGGCAGTAGTGTTTTTTTCGGGAGCCTTACAGCAGCAACTGCAAACCATCCCGCTTAATGCAAAGGCTAAACAGGCTGTTATGCACCAGGCTGCTGATTTGGGTAATGCTAAAGTGCCAGCAATTATTGATGCTGCAAACCATTCTGTCATTAAAAAAGCTTATCATACAGGGTTTATAGCTGCTTATGCCAATATCATGCGTATTAGTGCGGCACTTGGCTTTTTAGGAGCTTTAATGGCTTTAATATTTATCAGAAGCAGGCATTTAAAAGCAGCCGCCGGATAACGTCATGCCAATATCAAATAAACCAATAGGTAATGCAAATTGTTGAAGCAGTAAGTATTATTGTTTTATGGAAAACCAACAATTAAACCAGGTTGTGGGTCAGGTAGTAAACTTCTGGCGCGACAACAACAAAAGCATCACCGAATTTTTTAACAAACATGCTGATGAGATCTACTCCAATCCTGTAGCTCCTGGCCGCAATACCGGCATCTATCTGCTGGCGCATCTGGTGGCCGTGTCCGACGGATTGTTTACAATTTTAGGTTTGGGCGATAAACTTTATCCCGAACTGGAAAGATTTATCCGCGAAAGCGAAAGTAATGCCGGCGAACAACCTGCACTTGCTGATCTGAAAGCTAAATGGAACGAGATAAACACCAAACTGGAAGCCGAATTTGCCAAACAAACACCTGAGTGGTGGCTGGCCAGGCACATGAGTGTATCAGAAGCCGATTTTGCTTTGGAGCCTCATCGTAATAAGTTAAATGTGCTGCTAAGCCGTGCCAGTCATGAAAATTACCACCGCGGGCAATTGGTGTTTTTAACGGAGAGGGAATAGGCTAATTAAAACTTTACTGTCGTTCTGAGCGTTAGCGAAGAATCTTATTAAAGCAGCTATATGGCGTGCAAGATTCTTCGCTACGCTCAGAATGACAAGAGGTTATTGGTTGTTTTTTTATTGTTTAGATATCCTATACAACTTCCCTGAATCGGTACCGGCATAAATATTACCGTCTTTACCAACGGCCATGCAGCGCCAGCGTTCGCCCTTATCAGCCAGCAGGCGTTCTTCGCCTGTTACTTTATTGTTTGTTATAACCAGGCGTGTAATAAATTGACTGCTTAAACCGCCAATAAACATATTGTTTTTCCACTCGGCTATGTTACCGGTATAAAACATCATACAGCCAGGAGATATCACAGGGTCCCAATAATAAATTGGTTGTATGGTACCCGCTTTTTGCTGTATGCCATCATAAACTTTTACGCCCCTGTACTCAATACCATAAGTAACATAAGGCCAGCCGTAATTGCCGCCTTTTTTTATCAGGTTAACCTCATCGCCGCCGCGCGGGCCAAATTCGGTTTCCCAAAGGTCGCCCGTAACTGGGTTAATAGCAAACCCATCCGGATTACGGAAGCCATAGGCCCATATTTCGGGCTTAGCATTAGCTTTGCCAATAAAAGGATTATCAGCAACAGGTTTACCTTCTTTAGTAATATGAATTATCTTACCAGTTGTAGCATCCAAGTCCTGCGCCTTTACGCGGATGTCATCGTCCATACGATCGCCGCTGCTAACAAACAAGTTGCCTTGCTTATCAAATACTATTCGCGACCCAAATTGGCCTCCACTTTTTTTGTGGTGGGGAGTTGCCTCCCAAATTACTTTAACGTTTTCCAATTTGGTCTCATCAGCCGATAGCTTGCCTTTAGCTACAGCCAGGGTTGACATGCCATCTTCAGTGGGTTCGGCAAAGGTCCAGTACACC
>JAICMD010000275.1 GCA_025929405.1 Mucilaginibacter sp.
ACGGCCTCTTTGCTATCAAAGTATTTGTAAATGGTGGCTTTGGCAATTTTGGCCCGTTTGGCAATTTCGTTAACACTGGTTTTATGGTAACCAAATTTGCGAAACAGATCTTGCGCTGCACGCTTAATGCTATCTTTAATTTTATCGGGTTCCATGTATCAGTTAGATACAAATATCTCAAAAGTATTGGTATTTACAGCATATTGCTTTAACGACCGCGTAGCAGGGGCCTTTACAGGGGAACCGTCAGTTAAAGAAAATTTTGACCCGCTGCAAGGATCAGTAGCTGTAAGTGTTGGGTTATCCAGCGTAATAGCACAACGGTTTTGGGGTTGATAGCTGCTGCACCTGTCGTATGCTACATAGCCATACGCACTGTGATAAATTATTAATCCGGCAACGCCATATCCATCAATAGTAACAGCACCACCAACAGTTTTTAAAGCAGATAACCGCGGGTCAGATAACGAGGCTTCAAAATTTACGCCTACATTGGGTACCACATCGCCGGTTTTAGCGCAGGCCAAACAACACATCATCAACATCACTAAAAATCCTGCACGTTTCATATTTATATAATTTCGGTTTTAAACTGCTTTAAAAAACGTTCGTCGTTTTCAGAGAATAAACGCAGATCGCGTATAACATATTTTAAATTGGTTATACGTTCAATGCCCATACCAAAGGCAAAGCCGGTATATTTTTTACTGTCGATACCGCAA
This sequence comes from Mucilaginibacter sp., assembly GCA_025929405.1. Taxonomy (GTDB): domain Bacteria; phylum Bacteroidota; class Bacteroidia; order Sphingobacteriales; family Sphingobacteriaceae; genus Mucilaginibacter. The sequence goes on from JAICMD010000275.1 coordinate 723, forward strand.
TTTTCCAAAACATTCGGGTCAACCATGCCGCAGCCTAATATTTCAACCCAGCCGCTGTATTTACACATGTTGCAGCCTGCGCCTTTGCAAATGGTGCATGATACATCCATCTCGGCAGATGGCTCCGTGAACGGGAAATATGACGGGCGGAAACGCACTTTGGTACCCTCGCCGTAAAGCTCCTGCACAAAATGATACAGGGTTTGTTTCAGGTCAGCAAATGATACATTTTCATCAATATACAAACCCTCAACCTGGTGGAAAAAGCAGTGCGCGCGTGCCGATATAGCCTCATTACGGTACACCCTGCCCGGCATAATAGCGCGGAACGGGGGTTTGCCGTTCTCCATCATACGTACCTGTACCGATGAAGTATGGGTACGCAAGGCAATATCGTCCTTACCATTATTTTTTTTGATGAAGAAAGTATCCTGCATATCGCGGGCCGGGTGCTCCTCGGGGAAATTAAGCGCCGAAAAATTGTGCCAGTCGTCCTCAATTTCCGGGCCTTCGGCAACAACAAAACCTAAGCGTTTAAATATATCGATGATCTCATTCCGAACCAATGACAATGGGTGGCGCGAGCCTACCGCAAAGCCATCACCGGGTAATGTGAGGTCTTGTTGTGAGTTGTGAGTTGTGAGTTGTGAGTTAAAGTTTTCTTTTAAATCGTTGTATTTGGCCTCTGTCAGTTGTTTAAACTGGTTGAGCACTTTGCCAAATACCCGCTTCTCTTCGAGGCCAACGGTTTTAAACTCTTCAAAAAGATCTTTTATTAATCCTTTTGTACCTAAATACTTTATGCGGAATGCTTCTAACTCATCTGCATTAGCAGGTGTAAAAGCATTTATTTCGGCTGTATATTGATCTATTTTATCTTGCATGAATTACGATTTGCAGGTGCAAATTTACAATTTCTATCGCTATTTAATTACCCCTAACTGTTTCCCAACTTTAGTAAAAGCCGCAACTGCTTTATCCAGGTGCTCCACATCATGTGCGGCCGACATTTGTACCCGTATCCTTGCCTTGCCTTTGGCCACCACCGGAAAATAAAACCCGATAACATAAATACCCTCATCCAACATTTTGGCGGCAAACTCCTGCGCAAGGGTAGCTTCATATAGCATCACCGGCACTATGGGATGCACGCCCGGTTTAATATCAAACCCTGCTTCGGTCATTTTTTGGCGGAAGTACCCAGTATTGCTTTCCAGTTTTTCTTTTAGCGCTGTTGATCCCTGCAGTATATCCAATACTTCAATAGATGCACCCGTAATTGCCGGAGCCAGCGTGTTTGAAAATAAATAGGGCCTTGAACGTTGACGCAGCAGATCAATAATTTCCTTACGGCCTGATGTAAACCCGCCCGACGCGCCACCCAACGCTTTACCAAGCGTACCGGTAATAATGTCAATCTTATCCATTACATGATGGTACTCATGGCTTCCACGACCTGTTTCGCCCATAAAACCTGTGCAATGGCTCTCATCAATCATTACCAATGCCCTATATTTTTCGGCGAGGGTAGTAATTTTATCCAATTGCGCAATGGTGCCATCCATAGAGAAGGCACCATCCGTCACAATTATCCGGTGACGGCAGCTTTCGGTTTGCTGTAGTTGAGCTTCCAGGTCGGCCATATCATCATGTTTATAACGCAATCGCTGTGCCTTTGATAAACGCACACCATCAATAATAGATGCATGGTTCAACTCGTCAGATATTATGGCATCCTGCTCATTGAACAATGGTTCAAACACGCCGCCATTGGCATCAAAGGCAGCGGCGTATAAAATGGTATCTTCGGTGCCTAAAAATTCGGATAGTTTTCTTTCCAATTCTTTATGTATATCCTGCGTACCGCAAATAAACCTTACTGACGACAGACCATAACCATGGCTATTCATCGCTTTTTTTGCTGCTTCAATTACCCGTGGGTTTGCCGACAGGCCCAGGTAATTATTGGCACAAAAATTTATAACCTCCTTGCCACCCTGCACAGTAATATCAGCTCCCTGGGGCGAGGTAATAATACGCTCGGTTTTATATAATCCTGCTTCCTTTATATCAGCAAGTTCCTGTTGCAAAACAGGTTGTAATGTGGTGTACATAGGCTTAACTTTAAGTATGTAAATTTAAGTAAACGGTAATGTAATTGTATTATAAACACCCAATCAAAACATTTAGGCGCAAAAAGCATTTTATGTGGAGAAATATGAACAGATACTTATCATTACTATTTATTTTAATAAGTGCTTTAAGTTTTAATGCTTCCGGGCAGCAATTTGTTTTATCAGGGCGTATAACCAACCAAAAAAACAATCCTGTTGGTTTTGTATCTGTTTATATCCGTAATTCTACCTATGGCACTACAAGTAATGAAGATGGGCTATATCAATTTAAATTAAACCCTGGCAATTATGATGTAGTGTACCGCTTTGTGGGCTATAAGGAACATGTGGACCATATTACTATTACCGATCATGACGAGCAGCACGATGTACAATTGGACGATGAAACCTTTACGCTGAAAGAAGTTGCCGTTAAAGACAAACACGGGCGCGATACTGCGGCTGCAAATATCGTTCGTAAGGTGATTGCGAAACGGAAGTATTATCTAAAAGAGGTTAAAAGCTATTCATCAACCATGTATATAAAAGGTGTACAACGCCTTACCAAAGCGCCAAAATCATTATTAAAAAGCGGGGTAGCCAAAGTGCTTGATCTGGATAGCAATGGCCGGGGCATTTTATACCAGTCCGAGTCGGTATCAACCTTTAACTACAAACGGCCCAATAAGGTAAAGGAAATAACCATAGCCACCAAAATGGCGGGTATTACGCCACCATTCAGCTATAACAAAGCGTCGGATCTGCAAGCTAATTTTTATAAGAACCGATTTTACATTGATGGGTTAAGCAGCCGCGGTTTTGTATCACCCATAGCTTATAATGCTTTCAGGTATTATCGTTTCAATTTGGTGGGCACAACAACAGAGAATGGCCGCACTATTGATAAAATTGAAGTAAAAGCACGCCACAAGCATGACCCTTCTTTTAAAGGCTATATTTACATTCTTGAAGGCGATTGGCGTATTTATAGCGTCGACCTGATCCTCGATAGTAAGACCAACACCCTTAACCTGGTTGATACCATGCGTATAAGCCAGCAATATGTACCGGTTAAGGATAATATCTGGATGCCCGCCTCCATACAATACAATTATAGCGGTACGGTGCTGGGTTTTAAGTTCGACGGCTATTACCTGGGTATATATAATAATTACCAGTTTGATATTGCAGCACCTAAAGGATATTTTGATGGCGAAGTGTTAAAAATTGACACCCTGTCAAACACCAAGCCTGCCGACTACTGGACAGGCATACGACCGGTACCGCTTACACCGCAGGAAGCGTTGGACTATCATAAAAAAGATAGTATAGCCGTTGTGCAAAAATCAAAACCCTATCTTGACTCGTTACAGGATAGCAAAAACAACCTGTTAGTGCTGCCATACCTGGTTTTTGGCTATACTGCTACCAGCAGGGACAATAAAGATTCATTATA
>JAICMD010000316.1 GCA_025929405.1 Mucilaginibacter sp.
CTTTAATGGGCAGGTTGGCGCCGGAGATGACAACCGTATCAAAGCCAAAGATAAAACCTGCGAGAGCTGCGGTGATAGAAATACGGACTACATACCCCGAAGCCTTTTTTAAGTTTCGATTATTCGATATGCTTTCAGCATGTTTGTTAGCTATTATTTGCATGATTTTTTTTATATTATAGTATTAAGGAGCTTAAAATATTTACCAAGCTTGTAAACTCGTCATCAATACAAATTACAATTTAGTTAATGGGTTACCAACCAACGTTTTGCTGATACAATCCGCGGCTGTAATTAATCTGGTTGAGCGGAATAGGGAAATACTCGTCTCTTCCTTTTTGAAAAGCAGCATCAGATAAGTGCGATGACCTCTTTTTTTCAATATCAAAGTAAGCATTTATCACTTTATCAGCAACACCCCAGCGTACTAGGTCAAAGAAATGATACCCCTCGGTGGCAAACTCCAGCCGGCGCTCCCACCGCAATCCCTGGCGAGCAAACTCTTGTGTCCAGGTACAATTAACACCGGGTTGATAGATAGCCATGCCATAGTGTGAAGTAGGTTTATCATCATCCTGTTTCAGCAAAGCGGTGCTATTGGCAGCCCGGGTGCGCAATTGATTAATAAGCGGTAAAGCTTCATTTTGCCTGCCCAACTCAATTAGTGCTTCGGCTTTAAATAAGAGTACGTCCGCATAGCGGATAATCGCCCAGTTTTTAGAACTGGACATGAAAGGTGGTATTTTTTGAAAGGAAGGATCATCATAAGCAACGGCTTCTTTTAGGCTTGCAAAAGCGCCATATACTTCCGGTGCACGCGCCCATGATCTTTCAAACAAGAAACCAGGCTTGTACTTGTACGGATGCCCGGGTATTGCTACGGTATGGTCTAAACGCGGATCGAAAGTGTTTGTTTGGAAATCGAGCGAAGCCGCTACATCATTCTGATTGTAAGTTGTAAACATGGGCAAGCCACTGCCATCTGTTTTGAAAGCATTAATCAAATCATGACTAGGCACATGAAAGCCACAACATCCATACTCCTGATTCATTGGATAATTGAGCACATGTCCATAGTCCAGTCTGCCTTTTGGGGTGCCATCATCCTTGGAATATTGGATGGCAAATACCGATTCCGAACTGTTTTCATGCTGCGTTAAAAAGTTATCGGCAAAATCAGGATCCAAAGCATATTGGCCAGAATTAATTACTTTATCGCAAAGATTGTTTACTTCTGTAAGCAAGGGGGCATTAATGCCTGTAACCTGGTTGCTTTCGTCCTGCTCATATGCAGCATACAAAAGCGTTTTGGCTAAATAAGCCTTTGCTGCGTACTTGTTCGGCCTACCTTTATCATCCTGCGTTTCGGGTAGGTTATCTGATGCAAAGCGAAAATCCTCTGCCACTTTTGCCCAGAGTTCATTATTGGAATAGCTGCGGTTTGAAACGGTATCATAGTTTGTTTTAGGAATCGTTTCATCAATGTAAGGCACGTACTTAAAGAGGATTTTGAGTAGGAAATAAAAATGCCCACGTAAAAAACGTACTTCTGCCTGCCGCTCTGTTTTGTTCGGAAAAACATCGGTAGAAACTGCGTCCAATCTTCGCAACGCATCGTTGGCACGACCAACGGCCACATACAACCGGAACCACAATTCGTCAATCAAGGGATTATTAGGGCGGTTCAACGAAAAAGTTTCCATCCAGTGAAATTCTGTAATGTCACCGGGTCCGTCGCCACCTTTGTATGCGTCGCCACCACGAACACTGCCATACGGCCAGAGGCTGGAATAAGGAGAAGTATAATGATCGTTTCCTAATGCAGAGTAAGCAGCAATAACCATTTTATCAATATTCTGCGGTGTGTTAATGTCTTCGCTGGAAACGACACCTTGCGGGACTTTATCTAAAGTTTTATTACATGCTGCAAAGAGCAAACTTGCAATTATGGGAAGAAAAAATAGCCTTTTCATAATTAATTAAATAAGAAGTTTAAAATGATATATTCAAGCCAATAGTGCCAATAACGGGAATGGGAAAGCCATAACTTGGATTTTCCGGATCAGTAGCGGTAAATGATTTGCTTTTGATAGTAAAAAGATTGCTGCCTTGCAGGAATAGCCGTGCATCACGCAGTTTTGTACCTTTAAATACATCTTTTAAACTGTAGCCCAACTGTATATTGCGCAGCTTCAGGTAAGAACCTTTTTCCAAAAAGTAAGTGGAAAGCCTGCCCTCATCGTTGCGGTTGACTAGTGTTAGTGCAGGGATGGTAGAGCCGGTGTTTTGTGGTGTCCATGCATTTAACGTTCTAACGCCCCAGTTGGTACCTACCCACAACGAAGAAAAGTCTGTATAGGTTTTAAAGTCGTTATATACGGTTATTCCCTGTACGCCTTGAATAAAGAAGCTCAGGTCGAAGTTTTTGTACTCCAGTTCGAAATTCAAACCATATAAAAACTTTGGATTATTATCGCCTATATAATCCCGATCTTTGTCGTCTATCACACCATCGTTGTTGAGGTCTTTGTAGCGTATTCTTCCTAAGCCTTTACCTACCTGATCTGCTGATTTGTTTACTTCATCCTGTGTTTGGAATAACCCTTCAGCTACATAACCAAAATAAGAATTTATAGGTCTGCCAAGAATAGTTTTATCAGTACCGTTTCCGGGATACGAAGTGAGCACTTCAGTTGGAAGATAGGTCACTTTGTTTCTATACGAAGAATAGTTGGCAGTAATGCGGAAATTAAGATCTTTGGTGATATTGCCATTATAAGAGACCTGTATTTCTATGCCTTTGTTTTGCAAGGAAGCGCCATTGAACCAATGATTGCCACCTTCGCCTACTACCGCTAAATAACCCGGACTGATAAGAATATCGGAAGTGTTTTTAATAAAGTAATCTACCGAACCGCTAATTTTATTTTGAAATAATCCAAAATCAACACCGAAGTTGTTTTCTTTAGTCGATTCCCATTTCAACGAATCATTGCCTGCTTGTATGGCAGTAAAGCCTGAAGGTAATTGACCTGAACCGGCGCCGGTTATGTCATAAGCGCTGCCCTGGTCAAATGTCCAGGTTGGGTCTATACCATAAATGGCGGAATACAACGAAAACGTTGGATAATAACCAGGTAGATCCTGATTACCGGATACACCAAATCCATAGCGAAACTTAAGGTCAGATACAACATCCTGGTTTTTCATGAA
>JAICMD010000170.1 GCA_025929405.1 Mucilaginibacter sp.
ACCTAAATTTGTGCTGTTTACGGAAACATCATTGTAAAGCTTACCATTATCACGTTGAGGAGTTTTGATTTGCTTTTCAATAAGGTTTAATACAGGCAATTTATAACTTGGTTCATCAAAGCCGATATCGGATGGCTCCTCAAACATAACGCACCAGGTTGCAAGCCATGCGTAGAAGTCGGATTTCGCATGCGATTTCAGGCGGTAATTATTCATACCCTCTTCGCGTACAAACCATTTAGAGCGCATGTCTGATGCATCAAGGACACCTAAAAATTCTGAATGGTTACCATATTCGTTTAAGTCATTTGGTGCCGGGCTTGCAGAACAAGGTAATTTATACTCGGTATTCTTGAATACATCAAGTAATAACCTTTTAGTTTGCCCTATAAAGTTTTTTAGTATACTGCTTTCATCAAGTATAACTCCTGAAAATTCATCAATAAGATGGAGATAATTATGCAGTTGCTCTACATTAATTCCCCAAATCAAACACCCTTTCAGTGCTTCTTTTGTAATGGCCGGGTGAAGCTCTTTAACCTGATAGCCAAATTTAGGAGCTTCTTCTTCAATAGTTTGACCTATTACCCCTAGCGGTGCGACCAATATTACTGGTTTAGCGGTATGGATTGCTACTTGGGTGCCCCATTCTAATTGTTGAATTGTTTTTCCAAGTCCAGGTGCTTCGAACAAAGCGAAGCGGCCGTGTTTTAATGCTTTTTGAACACAAAACTTTTGAAACGGTTTAAGTGCCGGATTCAAGTCTGATTGTTCAATGTTAAATCCAGATTGAATTGGTTTAATAATTTTTTTCTCTAAAATTTCTTCGTATGTCGGTTTTATAAATTTCATTTTTACTTATAATAAATAGGTAAACTAAGCATATTTTTGATTAAATAAATTCATCACACTATCAATGATGTTGACTTCAATATCATCCTCATTGCCGGTAACCTGGTTAGACATATCGCGCTTGGACTGAATTAAATTATAGTTCCATTCGTCAATAGTGTCCTTACCTATAAAGTAAGTACACATTACATTATTCTTTGCTCCTATACGGAAACAACGATCTTCTGCCTGATCCATAATAGCCGCATGCCAACCTTGCTCTATAAAAGCAACTTTAGATGAAGCCGTTAATGTTATACCAACACCTGCAGCTTTAAGATTACCTATTAGAATTTGTGTATTTGGATCAGTTTGAAATTTATCAACGGCAGCTTGTTTTTGCGCATCGTTCTCATCACCGGTAACTTTTACCGCTTTTGGAAACCTCGCCAGTACTTCGTTAACAATATCTTTTAATACTGCAAATAACACAATCTTTTCGCCACTATCAACTACATCCTGAACAAAATCAAAAACATCGGCCAGTTTACCTCGTGCACTGATATTCTTTAATATTCCAATACGCACCATAACCTCACCCTTCATGCTTTTTTTAATCTGTTCATCCGATGCCTCCTTGTATTGTTTCATGTAACTTTCCAAATCTGATACAGCATGAGCATATTCATGTCTTGCCTTCGGACTCAATTCACATATCACAACCTGGCGCATCTTATCAGGTAATTGAAGTTGAATGTTAGGGTCCCTTTTATTTCGCCTGTAAAAACAATGCTTGTTTAGCATATAATTAAGCTCAGCAAGATTGGAAGCTTCCTTCGGGCCCGCACAATATCTTCGTTCAAATTCTTTATATCCCCCAAAATCAGATAAGCGATTAGCGATACCCAATTGACTGATAAGATCCTTTGGTTTATTTATAACTGGAGTTCCTGTTAATAGTAAAATCACTTCCTTGCCGGTGCAAATACCCTTAGTATATTTAGTATTCTTTGTTTTTAAGGCTTTAACCCTATGGCTCTCGTCTACAATTACAGCCTTAAAAAAGTTAACATACTTTTCTTTAAAGTGGATATGATTAAGGCGAAGTTGCTTTCCCGGGCCTGGGTCTTCAATATGATCAACAAAATACTTTTTTAAACTTTCGTAATTAACTATGAAAACATTGGCCACTCCAACACGATAATACTCCATAAATGTATTTTTAATACTGTCGCTTAATATCAATGGCTTCAGATAGGTATTCATTTTAACTTCTCGCTCCCAGTTAATCTTCACGCTTGACGGGCAAATAATAAGGCATGGTAGAGATTCAACTCCCGTATGATCTAGCCCGGCGATTGTAACTATAGCCTGAGTTGTTTTACCCATTCCCATATCATCACCAATGATCAACCGCTTTTTTTCAATGCTATAGGCTATACCCTGAGCTTGAAAAGGAAATAGCGGCCGCTTAATTGGAATGTCAATTTTCAATTCTGGTAAAGGGTCAATAGTAAATACCTGATCAGATTCTGGAACATATGTATCGCCAAAGTCGAGCTTGTGCCTTTTAGCAAATCGTTCAACCTCTTCACGATATTGTCTCGGTACTGTCCAATGTTTTTGAGTATAGCGCCATTCACGCATTGGCAAACCTTTTATTGCCGTTAGTATAGCAGGTAGTGGTTTACATTCAATCACATAAAAATTACCAACTTCTTTAACAGTGCCGTAGCTCATAACCTACCATCCTTTCCCGTAAGTTGCCAAACTTTATAAATCGCATGAATTACAATGGACATTCTAAATAAGAAAATGATAGTTAAACTAAATGCCAGGTATTCAAGCGTAGTTATACCAATTGTATTATAGTATATTTCATCGCCGCTAACTACATAAATATGCCATCCATATTTAAATTGAAAAATGGTTTCTTCTACAACCATAAAATGAAATACCATTTGTATCATTTTATAATTAAGGTTGTATATATTTCTTAAAAATTTAGCCATATCATATGTGTTTAACATGTGGAAACTCTTTATATTCTTTACCGTCTAGCAAAGCTCCAGCGGCTTTTTTACCTGTTTTAAACCAAATAAAATCTTTAAATGCGTTAGCTGCACTCATATCTCCCGGCATAGTAAAAAACTCTGAATCTTTATAAATCTTCTTTTGATAAGAAAATACATTTAATGGTATACCTTCCGAAACAGGATTAGTCGCGTAAGGGCGCCATTCTCCCCATTGTTTAAAGAAAAAAGCAACACCAGCCGCCTTACATTGATCGCGTAATGCCCGCGCCCAAAGCATGTGCATAGGTCGGGCATTACGGCCGCTTTCGCCGCCGCATATTACCCAATTAATTGGCGATTTTATGGTATAGGACGCGCCGATCGTATAACCATATCTTGCATCTCTGTACTCTTTGCAATACGCGCACTTAACGTAAGGATCATCACCATCAAACAGCCAGCTATGGCCGTTACCGTCAACACGTTCGCTTTTGGGGCATTGGTCAAACCATTTTTCCAAACTGATTTTGTCCAATAATGGCTCACAACTTAAAAATCTGACACGTGCGGGCACTTTAAGTAAAAATGGTATTCTTATATCAGCATACTCCTGATTTTCAACGGTGATACCCATCCACACATTATCCGGGAATTTTTCAACCCAATGCGGCGGTACAAGCTTTAATATATTTTCCGGGCGCTTAGTTAATAGCTGCCAAATCAAATTATTGGTAGATTCGATTATCTTAAATAATCGCTCCCGGGGCTCAATCAAATCAGGATGATCTTCAAAAACATCACACAAGCTTGAGCAAAAAACTTTTATTTTACGATTCTCATTATATGCTTGCACGTTCCATAATGCCGGCTTACGCCAATAACTTTCTGACATTTGTTTCCTAGTGCTATTCGGGCCCCAATGTGCGCCGCGGTGCCAAATTTTATCTCTCGTTTCTGCATAACAATTTTTACAACCAGGCGAAACCTTTTTGCAACCTTCAACTATGTTAAAAGTATTATCGGTCCATTCAATATGTGAGTTTTCCATTATTATTTAGTTAAAAGTTTAAAATCGTTGTCTTTCATTTTTTTATAAAAGGTTTGTTTACCATCAGTGAGATATGGAAAAAATAACTCTAGCGTCTCAGCCTGCTGCAATCGTATCATGCTGACTTGAATTTCAATCCAATCGGCAATTAATTTCCAGGCGGTGCGTTCAGCCTGTTCTGCACAAACCTCTAAGCTTTTTGCTGTTGGACGCTGGTATTCTGCTAACAATAATTTTTCTATGGCTTTTACATTTGCAGGTAAACTAAATGTTAACGATTTGCCATCCATAGGTAACACAAATGCAATAGACTCGCAAACACCATAGTCATCATAGCGTTTCATGATATCACGTGCACCGGCTGCTACTAAAAGCTTTTCAATTTTACCCATACTAGTGGATGCGGGAACTGTTGAGGTATAATTTTTAATATTCATGACTATTTTGATTGATTGGTTCCGGAATCAAATTTTGATAATAATAACTGCATGGATTGAATAGCACATTCTATGGTTTCCTTATCCCGACTGTTTAGCTCGTATACACCATCCCAATGCAACCCCTCAACTTCAATTCCCAATGCCTGCAACCTATCTGATCCATCAAATTTACTTTTGGAATATAGCATTGAAAAAAGCATCTGTGTGAAGAACGGGTCAACCACCCTTGCTTTAATGTAAATAACCCTATCCTTTGGGAAAGTAAGCATTGATAATCTTTTATCTAATTCATCACCCATTCGTTCTTTAAAAGAATTTATTGATTTTTCATCAGGAAATTCAGCTAATAATTGCAGATTATCCGCAAGTGTTTTTTTATCGTAATTCATTACTATGCTATCTAATTAATACTTTGTTATTAGTTCTGGTACCGGCTCATTCCAATCCCAAAAGTTTAATGCTCCACTAGCCTGTATTGGTTTTTCAAATAGGATGGGATTACTCAATAACCAGGCATATCTTAAAGGCGAATAATCTCCAAAATGATATTCTTCCGCGGTGCGTTCAGTTTCAGATGATTTGAAGTTATCTAGCCACTTATCAGAAGTCCAAATGTCTACCAGTTTTACGTGGCCGATGATCATACCCAATGGTAATTGTTTTGGCAAAACATCTTTATATTCATTGAATGGCCATGCATTAACTAGTTCGGATTGAAGTTTTTTCCATCCTTTTGAAGCATGAATTAAAAAACCTTCAGTTTTTAACTGTTCAATTAATGCCTCGTTTTTTGGTCTCCAACACCTGGTTTCCCATTGCTTGATGCCAACCAATTGTTTACCCCTAGGGCCTGTTATAAAACTGTTAGGTTTTGGCGTGACAACTAATGATGCCCAAGGTTGTAATAACGATAATACTTTCATGCTTTATCAATTGAATTATTTATACAAAAACGCCTATCATCTTCGTGATTAAATAGAGCAAATATTCCATTGCCAACTTTCCCAGTTCCTTGGTTATTAAAATCAATTTTACAATTGTATTTCTCTTTATCCATTACGGTGATCATCCTGATACAAGTACCGGCAGTTTGAATAAGTTCCATACGTAGTAAATCTGGATCACCACCACCTTCCCGAATGTGATTAGCCTCACGGATAACTTCGCCGGCCTCTTCTGCAACAATAGCGGCACGCTCTACTGGTGATAGCGGCCAGTTCGGATGCTTGATAGTTGCACGTTCAATTTCTGCTAATATTTCAATGAATAATGTAGCTTGTTCTGGGCTATTGGTTTCAATCTTTACAGTCATTTTATTGATTATGATTTATAAGCAATCAAAGCATATTAGTTAATTTATATTAGACTTTATTAGCCTCATGGAATGCTTTTCGGATTCGTATTTCCCAACAATCGTACTGCTAATAAATTTCCCTATTGATTCTGCTTGTACAGCAGCATGCATTGCATCAATAGGTACACCATCATATATGTAAGCGCCAGTACCACCTTTGAACTGGACGAATAAACGGCCATTACCGTGATCAATGCCAAAATACTCTACATTGCTTGACTGTTTTTGATAAATTTCAAATCCCAATAATAAATTGTCAACCTGTAATTTATTTCCGTTTATTTCGATAGTATTTAATAGATCATTCATAATTAATTTTTTTGAGTTAAATAAACCGGTCGAGCCTCGCGCCCAACCGGTTCAACCTAAACCTTATCACAATTTAATCAGGTATTACCTGATCGTAGCAAGAGCAGGATTCGAACCTGCAATAGTAGAGGCGTCACTCTCAATTCGTGTTGACCACGTGCGTTTACCATTTCGCCATCTTGCTGTTTGCCTGCCCACCAAGGACAGGGCTTGGGGTTGTGGCGGCGCTTATACCACGGCTTTGAAGTTCGTTGCTAAACACCTGCTTTTAAACAGTAACTTCTGAATGAAATGCGCCTTTGTTATACTTACTTATTATTGCCTGGCCGGTTTCTTTCGTTCCAGCTTTTAAGCTCGCCAGAGTTTTTAAATTCTTGAAAAGCCTTTTTTACATTTTTCTTTTCACTGTTGTTTTTCCAAAAAACCGACCTATCTATTTTAGCGGCCGGTAAAGATTGTGGACCTTCTGATGGTTCAAATATTGCAATGCTCCTTTGCTCTGCAAGCTGAATCTGATATCTGTTAGTATAATTGTTCATGATTATATAAATTAGTTATCCTTCTAAATCTGATTTATCATCACCATCAAGAGGTAATTTACCTTGAGCATCAGGCGCAATTTTACCATCTACATATAAATTACCTTCATTTGCACCATGAATAGTAAGGTGTGATAATTCATCTGCATAGTCATAAGGATCATGTTCATCAAAATACTTGGTAAAAGGAGTTGCCAGATTTAATACACCCCTTTTGATTTTTTTGGTACCAATTAATACAACGCCCTCTGATTCTCCGCTACCACCAATTGAAAAGCCAGTAACCTTAAACTGGTTCATAAACTTTTCGTCTGATTCTATCTCTTCAAGTATAGGATCTCTGCCATCTAATTGAGAACAAAGTATTGCCAAGTGAGGTCGCAACAAACTGAAAGCATGTGTTAAATCAGGATGAGGTAAGCTTCGCCCGGCGTACGGAACATCCGCAAATTTCTCAACCGGTTTATTATTAATAATTACTGTTGATGTTTCCTCGAAAACAACTAATATACCTCCGTTTTTTTGTAAGCTTACCTTGCTTATTTTTCTGGTAAGGCCAGTGGCCACCTTTTCTTCTGTAATAGTTCCCATATGATTTTTAATGATTAAGCTTCAACAAATTCACCGTTAACTAATGTGTAATAGCAATCTTCTTTGATATTGACACCGTCCACAATTACTGTTTTAACAGAAATGCGTTGCCAGTTCCAGTTTTTATCCTGTTTCCATTCAGATAATATTAACCAAACACCTTTAACACCTTTTGCTTTGCCCATGATACCGAGCGCTGATGCCGCGCCTTGATAGCCTGTAGCTGATGCCGCGCCTCTTACGCCTGTAGCTGATGCCGCGCCTTGATCGCCTGTAGCT
>JAICMD010000289.1 GCA_025929405.1 Mucilaginibacter sp.
AAAAAGATATATTGATGCGTATTGAAATTTAAGAATATTCCTTGATAAATGTTATTGCTAATAATACATTGGCAATAGGTGTGTAAACATTATTAATATCTATCTGTATATAGATAAATATTTCGCCATGTCTATTACACTTAATTATACAAAGCTGATCCAACAGGTTAAAAAATTTGTTTTATCATACTATAAAGCACATGCCGACTCAAGCTTTACCTATCATAATATTGACCATACCACTGATGTGGTAGCGGCAGCTAAAAAAATAGCCGAACATTACCAGCTGAATGATGAAGATCATTTTGCCGTTATAACGGCAGCCTGGTTCCATGATATTGCCTACTATATGGGCGCAGAAAACCACGAAGAAAAAGGGGCAGTAATTGCTGCCGACTTTTTGAACGGATTTGACCTGGACAATGAACTGCTGCAAAATATTACCAACTGCATATTAGCCACCAAAATGCCGCAAAACCCTGCTAATATTTTACAAAACATTGTTTGCGATGCCGATCTTTTTCATTTAGGCACCAATGATTTTAAGCGCAAAACCAAATTACTGCGCAAGGAATTTAACACTTTATACGGCACAGATATAGGCAAAGCCGACTGGCGCAAAAAAACCATTCAGCTTATGGAAGAACATGAATACCATACTGATTATTGCCGCCTGTTGCTTAACGAAACCAAGGCCCAAAACCTGGAGGAATTGAAAGAAAAACTGAACGGGAAAGATGAAGAGGATGATGGTGTTAAATCACCAATAAAACATGACGGCACAGTAATTTTTAAAACCCAAAATAAGGACAAGCAGGAACTAAGCAAAGGGGTTGAAACCATGTTCAGGCTTACCTCAACCAATCACCAGCGCCTAAGTAATATGGCCGATAGCAAGGCCCATATCATGATATCAGTTAATGCCATCATTATATCGTTGTTATTAAGCCTGCTGTTACGCAACATGAGCGCGCACCACAACCAGATCATTCCGGCTATTATGCTGCTGACGGTTAATTTAGTTACCATTGTATTTTCCATACTGGCAACAAGGCCCACTATTCCGCCCGGAACGTTTACACAGCAAGATGTTGAAAGCAGGGATGTTAACCTGCTTTTCTTCGGTAACTTTTACAAAATGAACTATGAGGATTATCAAAAAAGCATGGTAACCATGATAAATGATAATGAATTTTTATACGGCAGTTTAATACGTGACGTATATGCACAAGGTGTGGTACTTGGGCGCAAATACAGGCTGTTAAGAGCATCGTACAACGTATTTATGTTTGGGCTGGTGGTTTCGGTAATAGCCTTTGTTATTTCAAGTTTGATCAGATAGGATCATCAAAATAATTTTTACCATGAAAAAAATTATAGCAAGCAGTTTGGCATTAGTAGCCGGCACTTCGGTTTTATTGGCATGTATGCAAAAGCCCGAATACATCAGCCCGCAAGGATATGATTTTAACAAACCTGTAAAATATAATATGCCGCCTGAGTTAAATGAAATTTCGGGCATTGGCTTTAGTAAGGGTAATACCGACAGGATATTTGCCGAAAGCGATGAAACAGGCAGAGTTTTTTACTTTAAACTTGGCGACAAAAAAGTAAACTCCACCTTATTTAAACAGAATGGCGACTTTGAAGATATTGCCCTAAGCGGCAATCAGGTTATTATGCTGCAAAGCAAAGGGGTGCTGTTTACTATACCGCTTACCGAGATTGGCAAGCCGCAAACCAACCTTGCCCAAAGAAGCAAAAACCTGTTGCCCGAGGGAGAATATGAGGGTATGTATGCCAATGATGCAGGGCAGGTGTACGTATTGTGCAAACATTGCACTACCGATAAAACCAGCAAAAAAAGCAGTGGTTTTATATTCCAGTTAGGCGCAGATGGCTCACTTAATCCAAGCGGAAATTTTAGTATAAACGTAAAACACATTGAAGACCTGTTAGAGGTTGATAAGGTTAACTTCCATCCTTCGGCCCTTGCTCAAAGCCCTTTAAGCCATGATTGGTACATCCTGTCATCAGTAAACAGGATATTGGTTGTAGCAGACAATAAATGGAAAATAAGACAGGTGTACAAACTTAACCCAAACCTGTTTTCTCAACCCGAAGGAATGACCTTTGACAGCCAGAACAACCTGTACATATCAAACGAAGCGCACACACCCGTTGCGGGCAATATTTTAAAGTTTAACTATAAAAAATAATGCTGTTTAAATGAAGAAGCTTTTTTTACTGCCCCTACTATTTGCAACGCTTATTACCCATGCGCAAAATATTACCTACCGCCTGATTTTAATTGGCGATGCCGGCGAACTGGACAAACAGCAAACGGGCGTACTCACCAGTGCTGCTGCACATGTGTTAAAAGGCAAAACTACCGCATTATTTCTGGGTGATAACATATATCCTACAGGCATGGGGTTACCCGGCGATAAGAATGAAGAAGACACCAAAAAAATATTGCAGATGCAATATAAGCCTTTAAGGGCAGCAGGCGCGCCTGTATACTTTATACCGGGCAATCATGATTGGGACCGGATGGGACCAAAAGGATTGGCAAAGGTTAAGCGGGAAGGCGAATACATTGCCGAGCAAAAAGATTCCTTATTGAAAGTAGTGCCTGAAAAAGGGTGTCCTGATCCCACCGAAATAAATATAAATGATGACCTGACGGTAATAGCCTTTGACTCGGAATGGTGGTTATATATTTATGATAAGGATAACCCAGATGCGGATTGCAATTGTAAAACCAATGAAGAAATTATTGACCGTTTTAAAGAGTTACTTTATAAAAATCGCAACAAAATAATCATTCTGGCTGACCATCATCCTTTTGAAACTTACGGGCACCACGGCGGCAGTTATATATGGCAGGATTATGTTTTCCCATTAACCTCAGTTAAAGGCAGTTTATATATCCCGTTGCCGGGTCTGGGCTTGTTATATCCTATTTTAAGGCGCGCATTTGATAACCCCGAGGATAACGGTCACCCGTTATACAAAACCATGATACAGGAGATCAATAACGTTTTTAATGTCGACTCGAATGTGGTGCGTGTATCAGGGCATGAGCATGGACTGCAGTTTATAAATGATGGCGGGGTGATGCAGGTTGTTAGCGGATCGGGCGCCAAGCAGGCAGTAGTTAAAAAAGGCAAACATGCACTGTTTGCCCTAAAAGAAAATGGCTATGTAACGGTTGATTTGATGAAGGATAAAAGCATGAAGTTTACCTACTATGCCAATAATGCAAAAGATAGCGTATTTAAGCAGGTTTATACTTATACACGTCCGTTTATACCTACCCATATCCCGGTTGAAAAAAGCGATGCTAAAATAAAAGAAGACAGCATAGCCGTTTCCGCAAATCCATCCTTTGATAAACAGAGCAAACTACACCGGCTAATTTATGGCGAAAACTACCGCAAGGAATGGGCAGCAAAAGCCACATTGCCTATTATAAAAATTGATGAGTATCAGGGTGGCTTAAAACCTGTTGGCTATGGCGGCACACATCAAACCAAATCATTAATGCTAAAAAATGCTGCGGGCAAATCGTACATTTTAAGCAGTATTGAAAAATATCCGCTTATTAAATTGCCGCAGGCGCTCAGACAAACCTTTGCTAAGACATGGTTAGAAGATGCCATGTCGGCGCAATATCCTTACGGAGCAGTGGTAGCTGCACAACTTGCACAAGCTGTAAAAGTGAGCCATACCAACCCAACTATCGGCTGGGTAGCGCCTGATCCGCATCTGGGTTTTTACGAAAGTGAATTTGCCGGTAAAATATGCCTGATAGAGGAACGCGAGCCGGGTATTGACAGCTCGTTAAACACCGGCAATATGATAAAACTCCTCAATGCTAATTACAACAACCGTGTAGATAGCATTGAATTTTTTA
>JAICMD010000229.1 GCA_025929405.1 Mucilaginibacter sp.
CCAAGAGTATAACATCGTCCCGCTCATTGCCGCGGGAGGGCTAGTTCTTTTTCCTTGATGAAAAAGAACCAAAAAATCAAGCCGGAAAAATCCTTCCACGCTCAAAGCATTTACGCGTGGCCCGCGTTTTCCGGCAGGCCTTATCCGCTTTTTTTATTGTTACTGTTAATTACATACATTCTTATTAATATCGTAATTCCGTCAGCAGATAAGCTTCGGGTGATTAGACAGAACGTGTAGGGATTGTGTGGGGGCAATGGCATAGCAAATTTTTGCTGAAGCTTAGACATGAGCGAACGAAGTGGAGCAAAAATATTGCAGCCCGTGAGTTCTGGCTGATTGCAAGGCAAAGGCCCAGTGCGACAAAAAAGCCTCTCTGCTGACTTGACTTTTTGGTTACTTTTGGGTCAAGCCAAAAGTAACAGCCTCCGCGGCAATTGAGCGGACGATGTTTGTCCTTATCTTTGAAGTAATAAAATCATCCAAAATGAAAACCCATTTTACCCGCCTTTTCGAATACGATAATTACGCTAACCAAAAAATATTCAGCATCCTAAAAGCAAATCCCTTAGATAAGCCTGTGCAGTTAATGGCGCATTTATTAGCGGCGCAGCAGATATGGCTAAGCAGGTGTAATGGTACAGCAGGCACCAATTATACTATCTGGCCGAAAGGTGATATTAACGCATTTGGTAATCAGACAGCAGAAAACCATCAGCAATGGCTTAATTACCTGAATACGTTAAAAGATGAGGATTTTAATAGGCAAATAATCTACAAAAACTCGCAGGGCGACGAATTTAAAAATACGCTGACGGATATTTTAACTCATGTTATCAATCACGGCACGCATCACCGCGCGCAAATAGGACAGCTTTTAAAGGCCGAAGGAACTAACGAACTGCCTAATACCGATTTTATTTTTTATTTACGACAGCAGAAATAGCTATGCTGCCGCATTATTGTTAATTTTGAAACCATCCAACAATTAAACATGAAAAACTTATTTATAATAGCAGCTATTGCGTTAACTTTTACAGCCTGCAGTAGTGGTGCCGATCAGGAAAAAGCCCTGCTTGATGACGTTGTTAAACTGCACGATAACATAATGGGAAAGGACGAGCAGTTAATGAAGAACAAGATGAAAATTGATACGCTGCTTACAACGGTTAAAGATACCGCGCAAAAAAGTCAGTTGATAAGGCTTAATGCAGGTTTAATGGTGTCTGAACAAGCTATGGAAAATTGGATGCAACGGTTTGATCCGGAACAAAAAGATAAATCTCACGATGAAAAAGTAGCTTACCTTACCGAGCAGAAAAAACAGGTAATGGTAATTGATTCGCAAATGAACACGGCTATCCAAAAATCAACTCAATATATCAATCAGATCAAAAAGTAATTATGAAAAAGTTATTGGGAGGGGCCATATTATTGCTTTTTTATAGTGCCTGTAATTCATCAGGTAATAAACAAACATTGCCTATTTACGGCGAACGTAACCCAGTTACCAAAACTATAAACGGCCAAACCGTTACTGATACTGTTTACCATACCATACCGCCATTTAAATTTATTAACCAATATGGCGACAGTATCACCAACAAAAGCTTGCAAAATGATATTTATGTGGCGGATTTTTTCTTTACCTCATGCCCGTCCATCTGCCCGGTTATGCATCGTAATATGCTGAATGTATACAATCAGTTTAAGGGGGATAATGATGTTAAAATAGTTTCATACAGTATTGACCCCAAGCACGATAGTGTTAATGTATTGAAGGATTATGCGACGAAGTTAGGCGTAACCGGCAATTCCTGGTATTTTTTACAGGGGAAGAAGGAAGATACCTATAAATTATCCGAAAGTTACCTGGTAACCAAACCACAGGAAGATGCCAAACAGATGTTTATACATGATGGTTATTTTATTTTGGTGGATAAACAGCAGCGCATCCGCGGAACATATAACGGTACCGACCCTAAAGAGGTTGACCAACTGATAGCCGATATAAAAACATTAAAAGCCGAACCCAATCAACAAAACGCGAAGTGAAATTAACGGCCATAGGTATAATTAGTTTGTTAGTAATCGCTCTGGTGGCATGTCAAAGCGAAGACCAACTGGAGTTTAACCGTTATTATACCAGCGGCAAGGTACTTTACCAAAGCAAATGCCAAAACTGCCACGGTGATAATGGCGAGGGCCTTTCGGCATTAATACCACCACTTACGGATGCGGGTTATTTAAAGACTAATAAAAAGCAGTTGGCCTGTATAGTTAAATATGGATTAAACGCGCCCATCACCATAAATAAAAAAGCATACTATAACAAAATGCCGCTTACTGATATGGCCCCGGTTGAGATTGCCGAGGTACTTACCTATGTAAACAATTCTTTCGGTAATAAAATGGGGGTGATTACTACCAATATGGTTGAAGAAGATCTTAAAGGTTGTAAGTAATATTTTATCTGATTATCATTTCTCACTGCGTTTGAAATGACAACAACATTTAACTCCTTGTTATCTTATAATCCTTTCATCTTATAAATCTTAGTCCTACCTTTACACTTGCAAAACGTTCTATCGCTGCTCTGATTTTTCGGGGCGGAGGAAAGTCCGGGCAACACAGAGCATCCTGCTTCCTAACGGGAAGGCGCCGGCAGCCGGCGACAGCAAGTGCCACAGAAAATAAACCGCTTCGCAAGGGGCAAGGGTGAAAACGTGAGGTAAGAGCTCACGGCCTTTACGGGCGACCGTAATTGCGGTAAACCTCAGGAGTTGAAAAACCAAATAGGTCCTGAAAGCGGAGCTGCTCGCTCCCGTATCTGCTTCGGTGGATTCGTCAGGATGGGTAGGTTGATAAAGACTGCCGGCAACGGCAGTGTCAGATTAATGATAGAACCGCTCACGCGGAACAGAACCCGGCTTACAGCTTTGCTGCTGCATACCCCTTCTTCGGAAGGGGTTTTTTGTTTATGGCTATGTTATTCTAAACACCCCCAAAGGATGACAATCATTAATTATATGCATAAATATAAAAGTTAACACTGTTACGGACCATTAAATATTAAACATATGTATGTCAATACTTTAAGTAAAAGCACTATGAATTATATTGACCTCAATTAGTTGGCTCCTTAAATTAAATTTAAATAATTTTACCAAAAGTAAAATATACCGATTATTAATCGTACCTTGCAGCAATTATTAAATAAATAAACAATATAATGCAACAAGGAACAGTAAAATTTTTTAATGAAACAAAAGGTTTCGGATTTATTACACCAGCAGCTGGTGGCAGCGAGATCTTCGTTCATTCAACTGGTCTGATTGACAACATTCGCGAAAACGATACCGTTAGTTATGACGTAGAGCAGGGCCGTAAAGGGCTTAATGCCGTAAATGTAAAAGTAGCTTAATACACTATAAATTCATTTAAAGCACTTTCCTGCACAAGGAGGTGCTTTTTTTGTACACAGTCTTTTAGGCAGGCGCACAGGGCGACTGTCATTCACTTTAATTAATATAATGGGTAGATCTACCGAAACATTTAGTAAAAAAGAGCGCGAAAAAAAGAAGCTCAAAAAACAACAAGACAAAAAAGAAAAAGCCGAAGACCGCCGTGCCAATGGCGATAAGGGTAAAGGCTTAGACGACATGATGGCCTATGTTGACGAGAACGGCAACATCACCTCAACCCCGCCTGATGGTACCAAGCGCAAACAAGTGGCCCTGGAGAGCATACAGATAAGCACTTCAAAGCAGGAAGACGTAATAGAGGATATAGTGCGCAACGGCGTGGTATCCTTTTTTAACGAAAGCAAAGGGTTTGGGTTTATTAAGGACCTGCAAAGCCAGGAAAGCGTTTTTGTACACGTAAACGCCCTTGAAGAAGCCATTAGGGAAAACGATAAGGTTACCTTCGAGACCGAACAGGGGCAAAAGGGCCTGAGCGCAATAAAAGTAAAACTTACCAGGTAAATAACCGCGGGCAATAAATTAGCCGCTTAATAGTTATACACTACAGGCACCCCTTCCGTAACCCGGCAGGGGTGTTTTTGTTATAACCGTATTTTATTAACTTTCGGCATTCAAACCAATTTACCAAAATGAAAAAACTTGTCTTCCTGATATTGCCCGTATTGGCATTTTTTAATTTATCGTCAATGGCTACCCTTGCTCCGCAGTTTATTGGCAAGGGGCAGCAGCCGCAGGTAAGTATTGATGGTAAAGGTATTGTAAGGGTTGTTTTCGGCGATGCCGACGAGATATTTTGCGCCACTTCTACCAATCAGGGCATATCTTTCGGCAAACCTCAACTGGTGGCCAAACTTCCTCAAATGCACCTGGGTATGTCAAGAGGGCCGCAGTTGGCCAGTTCTAAAGATTTCTCGGTAATTACCGCTATTGATAAAACAGGCAATATTCATTGGTACTGGCTTGACCATGCTACCGGCAAATGGAAATATAAGGGTATGGTTAATGACCTGAAAGACTCGGCGCCCGAGGGTATGATAAATATTGCAGCTGATGATAAAAATAACTTTTATGCAGTGTGGTTAGATACCAGGACGGGCAAGCATAACCAGATCTATTTTTCATCACTGGCAGCTACGGCATCCAAATGGTCAAAAAACGTAATGGCTTACCAATCGCCTGATCAGCATGTATGCGAATGCTGCAGGCCAACTGTGGCGGTTAAGGGAACAAGTGTCGCCCTGATGTTCAGAAACTGGCTTAACGGTTCAAGGGATCTGTATGTAACCAGGTCGGCAGATGGGGGCAAAACCTTTTCGCCGGCAGTTAAACTGGGTATGGATACCTGGAAACTTAACGGCTGCCCCATGGATGGCGGCGGCATGCGCATCAATCCGTTAAACGTGATACAAACCGTATGGCAGCGCAAGGGCGATATTTATTACGCCACGGTGGGCAATCCCGAAACTTATATAGCCAGGGGGCGCACCTGCAGCATTGCCGGTAACGGCGCAAATCCGCTTATCACCTACCAGGTGGGCGATACCCTTAACGTGGTTAAGTACCCCCAAAAAGCACCAGTTATTATTGGTACGGGCAGTTTCTTAAAAGCGGCCCAGCTTAATGCCAATACCAGCCTGTACGTTTGGGAAAAGGATAATCACATCATGTACAGGAAACTTTAGCCCGGCGTAAAAGGCGCCAATTTAGCTTAAGAGGGGTTAACAGGGTTAACATAATTTGGGCTATTTTTAAAGTTAAAGTGTTTATAATCAACTAATTAACTAAAAAATAGTGTCAAAATGTGTTAACCCCTCGATAAAAAATTAATTTAAGTAATTGATATTCAATAAGTTATGTTGTAAAAAAGCATAAAAAAGTCATCTTTATCTTAAATGAAATTTAAATAATTTTACCAAAAGTAAAATATACCGATTATTAATCTTACCTTGCAGCAATTATTAAATAAATAAACAATATAATGCAACAAGGAA
>JAICMD010000104.1 GCA_025929405.1 Mucilaginibacter sp.
GCCGATGAGCAGGAAAAGCTGGAGCAGGAATTGGCCGCACTAACCCATGCTGAAGAAATTAAACGCAACCTGCTTGGCGCGCATTACCTGGTGCATGAGGGCGAAACCTCGGCCATATTACAATTACGCGAGGCTTTGCATCAGTTAGCCGCTATTGAAAAATATAACCCACAGATTGAAGAGCTTCACGGCCGTCTTAACAGTGCCATCATCGAAATAAAAGATATTGCTGCCGAGATTGAAAATATTGAGCAGCGTACCTTTACTAATGAAGTCCGCGCCGGGGAAATTAACACCCGCCTTAGCCTCATCTACAACCTGCAAAAAAAGCATCGAGTTAGCACCAATGCTGAATTACTGCAATTACAGGAGGAGCTATCCAGCAAAATACAACAGGCCGTTTTTGGTGATGAAGCTATTGAAAAACTGCAAAAGCAATTGACCGCTGATAGGCAGGAACTTGAAGCGCTGGCCGCTAACCTGTCCGACAACCGCGTACGTGTTATCCCTGGTATCGAAACTAAAGTATTGCAAACCCTTGCCGAAATGGGCATGGGCAACTCAACTTTAAAAATAGAGCGGATAGTCCGGAAGTCCGGAAGTCCGAAAGTCGGGGAAGATGATGTACTGGGAAAAACTGGTATTGATGATATCAAATTCTTATTCTCGGCAAATAAAGGGCATGCTCTATCCGAAATGAGCAAAGTAGCATCAGGCGGCGAACTGTCAAGGCTGATGCTAAGCATTAAATCGCTGATAGCAAAAAATACCGCCCTGCCTACTATTATTTTTGACGAGATTGATACAGGTGTATCGGGCGAAGTAGCGCATAAGGTTGGCCAGATAATGGAGCAGTTATCGCATAATCTGCAGGTTATTACCATAACCCATTTGCCGCAAATAGCTGGTAAGGGCCAAAACCATTATTTTGTTTATAAGGATGACGAAGGCGCAACCACTTATACCCGTATAAAGCAACTGGATAAACAGGAACGCGTTATTGAAATAGCCAAAATGTTAAGCGGCGATAACCCCGGCGAAAGCGCCCTGCAAAATGCCCGCGAGCTGCTGGCCCCTTAAATATAAGAGCTATGAAAGTAAAATTAATTTTATTGCTGATGGTATGTTTTACCCGTGTATGGGCGCAGCACAAAACTATTACTATTGATACCATTAACATGCGTGGGTATATCTTTGACACTGATGGCAACCACCTCAATTATATGCACATACAATCTGCCAATCCCGACCCTGCGCACCCGGGTAAAAAGCTTGCCACCAACACCAACGAGCGTGGTTTTTTTGAATTAAAAGGCGCAGCTTTTAATGATACACTGGTAGTGGGTCCTGATATCCGGTACGAAAATACTCCTGTATACAATGCAGGCAGCAGGTTTGTAACCATTACCCTAAAACCTGTTGTTGCCGATGTTAATCAATCATTGCCGGTTGTTGTAGCGCAGATGCGTAAATATCCCAAAAAACCAAACGCTGTTACGGTAACTGTAACTTCCGGAAAAGAAAGTGTAGCCGAAAATATGCCGGCAAAATATCCGGGAGGCTCTGCGGCACTTGCGGCCTTTATTGCCCAAAATTTAAAATACCCCCAAAGTGCCTTAAAAGCAAACCTGGAAGGTACCGTTAAGGTTGGCTTTACCATTACCAAAGAAGGGTACGCCCGTAACTTTAAAATTATAAATGGCCTTAGCGATGATTGCGATGACGAGGCCATGCGTGTAATTAAAAAGATAAGCGAATGGGAACCTGCACTTGCCGATGGCCAGCCCGTAACCATGCAGCACACACTTTCTATTCAATTTAAACTAACTGATAAATAATTATAACTTTACCCACTTTATATAACAAACCAATACATGGCTTACAATTTATTAAAAGGCAAAAAAGGAATTATTTTCGGTGCGCTTGATGAAAATTCAATCGCCTGGAAAACCGCCCAGCATTGTCATGCTGAGGGCGCGCAACTGGTACTAACCAATGCACCTATAGCATTGCGCATGGGTACCATCAATAAACTGGCCGAAGAGGTTAATGCCCCGGTTATTCCGGCGGATGTTACTGTTACTGAGGATATCGAGAACCTATTTGCCAAATCAATGGAGCATTTTGGTGGCGGTGTTGATTTTATTTTGCACTCCATAGGCATGAGCATCAACGTGCGCAAGGGCATACACTATACTGAAAATAATTACGATTTTACCCACAAAGGCTTTGATATATCATCATTAAGCCTGCACCGTGTGCTGCAAACCGCCATGAAAATGGACGCTATTAACGAGTGGGGATCAGTAGTAGCATTAACTTATATTGCTGCTCAGCGCGTGTTTCCTGATTATAACGACATGAGCGATAATAAGGCCGTGCTGGAAAGCATTGCCCGCAACTTCGGGTACTTTTATGGTACCAAAAAGCATGTTAGGGTAAATACCGTATCGCAGTCGCCAACGCGTACTACTGCCGGATCGGGCGTTAAGGGATTTGACGGTTTTATAAATTATGCCGAAAAAATGAGTCCGCTGGGCAATGCCAGTGCCGACCAATGCGCCGACTATTGCGTAACCCTGTTTAGCGACCTTACCCGCATGGTAACCATGCAGAACCTTTTCCATGACGGCGGCTTTTCATACACCGGCGTTACTGCCGATGTGATAGCACAAATGGAAAAATAGTTTTTTGATTTTAGATATCGAATTGATTTTAACGTATACAAAGGCTGGCCGATTGGTTGGCCTTTTTTGTTGATTCCTCAAAGGTGTCAGTGTCATTCGAAGAACGAAGCAATTCCATAGCCATTCGGAGTGGAGGCGAGATGATGCTTCGCTTGTGTAGTCCAAGTTTACTCCTGCACGCGATTACATATTTTTGTTAGTAATAGCTATCAGGTCAAAAATATACTATTCTTTATCTCCGGTATAATACCCTTTTCAACCGCGGTATCAAAAAGCAAATTAATAGCTTTGCGGCCCTCTGGGCCTAACTCAACAGAGTACTTGTTCACATACAGATCAATATGCTTATACATTACCTCCTCGCTCATTTCCTGGGCGTGGCTGCGTATAAAATCAAGGCCTGATTTTGGATTGGTAAAAGCATGCTCAACAGATTTACGCAGCACCCGGTTTATTTTATGCTGAACATCGGCAGGTAAGTTTCGGTTAGCCACAATACCACCTAACGGTATAGCGCAGCCGGTTTGTTTTTCCCAATAATCGCCCAAGTCGATGATCTTTTTAAGGCCCTTATCCTGGTAGGTAAAGCGGTTTTCGTGAATGATCAAACCTACATCCACACGCCCTTCTAATACAGCATCTTCAATATCACTAAATACCAGCTCAACTTTATTAGTTGCATCCGGGAAAGCCAATCCTAATAAAAAGTTGGCGGTGGTGTATTTGCCGGGGATACCAATTATTGGATTTCGGATTCCGGATTTCGGATCTTGGATTTGGTTCTTTTCCAAATCCGAACTCGCAATTTCGCAATTCGAAATTAAAAGCGGGCCTACGCCAAAGCCCAGCGCGCTGCCGCTATCAAGCAGTATGTATTTATCGGTTACGTAGGCAAATGCATGATAGCTTAGTTTGGTAATATCCAATTCGCCACGAAACGCTTTTTGGTTAAGCGTTTCCACATCATCATAAAACACCTCAAATTCCAGGCCTTCGGTATCAATTTTATGGTGTATCAGCGCATCAAAAATAAAAGTATCATTTGGGCATGGCGAAAAGCCGAGGGTTAGTTTCATTGAGTTGTGAGTTATGAGTTGTGAGTTGTGAGCAAGATTTATACTTACTATTCACCACTTACAACTGCCTGATCAATTCCAGCGCAAAGTTATTCAGATTTTTCACAGCAAGCCCTATCTGCCAGTTATCGCGGTTACGTTTTTCTACATAATTTGACACTGCCCTGATCTGTACGCATGGTACCTTCAACTCGTGGCAAGCGTAAAAAAAGGCCGCGCCTTCCATGCTTTCCAATTGCGGATTCAAACGCTCAACAATATTGGCTATGCTGGCTTCATTACCGTGAACTTTATTTACTGTAATGGCTTTAGCTTTTTTAAGGTTGATTTTTTTGGTGAAATGATTGATACTGCTGGTGGGCCTGAAAATACTTGCGCCAAAACCCAGCTTCTCAATACTTATAAAGCGTGTATCATCCTCGGCACCTAATTCGGCAAAGGTATCTTCGGTTATTTCAACCAAATCACCTAATTGAATGCTGCGGTCAAAGCTGCCGGCAATACCCAGGTTAATTACCAAATTGTAAACATTATGCGGCAAGTGCCGGGCAAGAGCAAACGCCGTTGGAACCATCCCAGCTCCGGTTATCAGTACCGAACAATTGGCTACCGAGATATGGCGGGTAACATATAAATTATCTGCCTCGGAAGATTTTTGCATACCTAATGCGGTAATCAGCGGCTCAACTTCGGGTAGGGTGGCAGCAACAATTAATATACGCATGTTTTTAGTTTTACGCTAAGTTATAAGTTTGCAGTTATGAGTTTGCGGTTGCCAGTAAATAATTTGGAAAAACGCATAACTACAACGCATGCAAACTGCCTACTATAATTGTAACTAAAACAAACAGCAAATATTTTAACGTACTGATTATAAAACTGCAAACTGCCCGCTACAAACTGCAAACTTAAAGTTCGTATATTTGCAGCCACTATTTATTATGATGATATACGTAACGCGCAGAGAGCATTTTAATGCCGCACATAAAATGTACCGTGATGAATGGAGCGCAGAAAAAAATACCGAAGTTTTTGGCAAATGTGCTAATCCAAACTGGCATGGCCATAACTATAATCTTTTTGTGACCGTAAAGGGTGAAGTTACCCATGCAACCGGATATTTAATTGACCTAAAAGAGCTTAAAGTAATTATTCATGATTATGTAATTGACAAGCTCGACCATAAAAATATTAATCTTGATGTTGAATTTATGAAAGGCAAAATGGCATCAACCGAATTGCTTTGCATTGAAATATTTAACCAGTTGAAAAGCCCGATTGAAGCTTATCCCGGTGTGTTTTTACATTCAGTAAAGTTAGCTGAAACCGAAAATAATTCGGCAGAATATTTTGGCGATTAATCTTATAACATGATTGATAAAAATAATATCCCTGATAGGGATGATGATATAAACGGATACGAAAAGATAGACCGGTACAATCCCGAACTGATAACCAGCCTTTCTGCCCATTATAAAGAAGTTTTAAAACAGATAGGCGAAAACCCAGAGCGCGAGGGCCTTTTAAAAACTCCTGAACGTATTGCTAAAGCCATGTTATACCTTACACATGGATATGACCTTGATGCTAAAGAAATATTAAGTTCGGCTTTATTTAAGGAAGAATATAGCCAGATGGTTGTGGTAAAGGATATTGAGGTATACTCCATGTGCGAACACCACATGCTGCCGTTTTTTGGCAAGGCCCATATTGCCTATATCCCTAACGGATATGTAGTTGGTTTAAGCAAAATACCCCGCGTGGTTGATGCCTATGCGCGACGTTTACAAGTACAGGAACGTTTAACTAATGAGATACGCGATTGTATACAGCAAACCCTGCAGCCAATAGGTGTAGGTGTAGTTATTGAGTGCCGCCACTTATGTATGTGTATGCGCGGGGTGCAAAAACAAAACTCGGTTACTACAACATCGGCCTTTACCGGCGGATTTTTGCAGGAAAAAACCCGGGCGGAGTTTCTTAACTTAATTTCCCAGAAATTAAGTTAGTGATCGGTGGTTAGAGATCAGTGATTAGTCAACACAAAATCTCTAACCCATTTGTTAACTTTGATAACCAACAACTATAACTAATCTCTAATCATCAATTAACTAATCACTGACGTGAAAGCATATATATTTCCGGGGCAGGGCGCCCAATTTGTAGGTATGGGTAAGGATCTTTACGATCAATCAGAAAAAGCCCGCGAGCTATTTGAAAAAGCCAATGATATTTTAGGCTTCCGCATTACTGATATTATGTTTAACGGCACCGATGAGGACCTTAAACAAACCAACGTTACCCAGCCGGCCATATTTTTACATTCGGTTATTTTAGCTAAGGTTGTTGCCGGTTTTAAACCCGATATGGTTGCAGGCCATTCGTTAGGCGAGTTTTCGGCCTTAGTTGCTGCTGATGCCTTATCATTTGAAGATGGCTTGCGCCTGGTAGCAGCCCGTGCGAACGCCATGCAAAAAGCTTGCGAGATACAGCCATCAACAATGGCTGCAATTTTAGGGCTGGATGATTTTACTGTTGAAGACATTTGCCAGCGCACCAGCGAGGTGGTTGTACCGGCTAATTATAACTGTCCGGGTCAACTAGTAATATCGGGCACTATTGCCGGTATTGATAAGGCTTGCGAAATGCTTACCACAGCAGGAGCAAAACGCGCTTTAAAATTAAATGTAGGGGGGGCGTTCCATTCGCCGTTAATGGAATCAGCAAAAATTGAATTGGAACATGCCATTGTGCACACTGAGATAAAATCGCCGGTATGCCCTATCTATCAAAATATAGATGCCAAACCATATACCGATCCTGAAAAGATAAAACATAACCTTATTGCACAGCTTACCGGTGCAGTTAGGTGGACACAAATTGTACAACACATGCTGCAGGATGGCGCAACCTCATTTACCGAAGTTGGGCCGGGTAATGTATTGCAGGGTTTGGTTAAAAAAGTTGACCGCGCCATACCAACAGAAAGTGCCCAACTTCAACAATAATTTAAAAAGCCGCAAACTAAAGCGGCTTTTTTTTATTTTAGACATACACAAATCTATCTACAAGTTGACTTACTCGGGAAAATTACGCTGGATGCTTGTGCTTTTAACAGCCACGCTATTTTTTACGGCAATTATTGCCCGCGAAACTTATACTCCGGCTAATAGTCTTAACCAATCAGGTAAATTATTAGAAGAAAACCTGCACCACAAAGAAGACCTCGTATATAAAAAGCTCAAGGATCAGGCTGCCTTTAATAAACTTAAGACATTAAATACCGATGGTGAATATGCGCTTGATTTTATTACCGAAATGACCAACACCAACCGTATATGGGTGGCAACTTATAATGATGACAAGCTAAATTTCTGGAGCGGCATAAAGATAATTCCTCCTAATAGTGAAATCCGCGATGGTGCATCATTTATAAAAACAGCCAATGGGTATTATGAGGTTATTAAAAAAACTGGCGGTAGTTTTTCTGCTGTGTTCTTTATATTGGTAAAATCCAGCTATGCTTTTCAAAACCAGTATTTAGAAAATGTTTTTGAGCCAACTGTGTTTAACGATAAAAACATTGAGATAGCCGATTTTACCGATAAAAATGTTTACCCTGTACATAATATTAACCAAACCTACCTTTTTTCAGTTAAACTAAGGTCCGATCAGGTTAACCATCGTTTCTTTTATTTTGAATCGTTTTTTTGGATATTAACATTTATAACCCTGTGTATTTTAATACACCATATTTGCGGTTATTTTGCCCGTAAAGGTTATACCTGGTTATCAATATTTCTGCTGGCTTCGTTTATAATTGTTATAAGGTATATTAACCTTTATTACCACTGGCCCGATTTTATTACCAAACTGGATATATTCAATCCGCAGATATATAGTGCAAGCGAGGTATATCCTTCATTGGGCGATTTTTGTATAAACATCTTATTGTTATCGTGGTTTGCATCATTCCTGTTTAAACAGCGTAACCGGTTGATACGTAAAGATCCCGGTAAATGGTTAGGATATATTTTGCTTTTAGCGTGTACAGTTATCCTAACATTATCATTAATAGCCCTGTTACGTACGTTTTATGGTTTGGTATACAACTCCCAAATTAATTTTGATGTAAATAATGTGCTTAACCTTTCAAACTACAGTGCGCTTGGCATTTTAATGCTATGTTTTACTTTCTTAATATTTTTCCTGTTCACCGAAACATGCCTGGTTATTTCAAAAAGGTTGTCTATACCCGCATCCAATCAGCTTAAAATATTTTTAACAGGTGTAATTTTAGTTACTGTGGTAACTCCCTTTTATTGGGATTGGGATTTTTCACTCACATATCTTCTTGTTTTTAACCTTTTATGGGCATCTATCATAATTATACGTGGATATTCTTACCGTAACGGCAATCGCAGGCTTACTTCAACAATGTTTGCTATTATAATTTTTCTCTACGCATTTATCTCATCTATAATGCTTAATCATTTTGAGAGCTTAAAAGAGAAGGATATTCGTCTTAAACTTGTATCCAAACTAAAAGCGCCTGATGATACCATAGCCGATAATCTGTTTAAAAAAATAGAAGTTAAAATAAAAAATGACCCGCTCGTAGAAAAGGCCCTTACCGATTCAACACATAATATTGAATTTTTAAAAAACCATATACAAAAGCTTTATTTTGATGCTTACCTGTCAAAATATGACTTCAAACTGCATGAATTTGATTATAACGAACAGCCAATAGGCCCCGATAAAACTTTTGCCCTGGCTGATTTTAAAGACATGGTGCTTTTCAGTTCGTTTAAGGTTTCCGAGTATTTTTATCGCGAAAACTCATCTTTTGGTTTTCAAAATTATTTTGCGCTGTTGCCTATAAAAAACAGCTCGCGTAATTTGGGCATAATTGTAATTGAGCTGAAGTCGAAATCATTGCAGGTTAACCAGGCATTCCCAAAATTACTGGTTGATGGCAATGTTAATCAGGACGATGAATTTAAAAACTATTCATACGCGTTTTATAGCGATAACCGATTGGTAAGCCAGCATGGCAGCTATATTTACAGCTTAAAGAATACGATATTTAAAGGTGAATTAAAGAAATACGTTTTTGTAACCACCGGTGTACCCATGTCGGTTTGGTACAGGCCATTTGCGCAGTATAGCCATTTGGTTTATCAGTCATCCGAGCGCAACCTTATTATTATAAGCAAACAGGAAAATGTTGTGCTTTATGACTTGGCATCGCTCACCTTCTTTTTTGTGGTGATGCTTATATTCAGCGTTATTGTAATTATTATACGATGGTCATGGATACGCATTAAAATATTGAGTGTAAAGGACAATCGTATTAAATGGACCTTCAAAATAAATTTCGACCGGCTTCTTTATAAAACACGTATCCAATTTTCAATGGTGCTTGCGGTAGTTATCAGTTTGATATTGATTGCAATGATTACCTATGTTTCTATCAGCACACAATACCAGTCGCAGTTAGACAGGAGCATACGCGATAAAATAAATCGAATTTCGAGTTCAATCGGCGATGAACTGGGGAATAAACCAATGACCCAGATCAATGAAAACGACCAGATAAATTTTGACAGAACGGCAAATTCCTTTGCCACTGATTTAACTTTATTTGACCGCAACGGACAATTGTTGATTACCACCCAACCAAAAATTTACGAATCGGGCTTATTGGTAAAACGGATGAATGCGCGTGCCTTTACATCATTAGCTAAATTGCAGCTATCAGAGTTTTTAAATGACGAAAAAATCGGTGCTTTAAGCTATCGTGCAGCTTATTCGCCATTAAGAAACACTAATGGCGAAGTAGTGGCATTTTTGCAATTGCCATATTTTGCAAACGAGGCCGATTACCAGGATCGTATTGTATCGTTACTCAATATTATGTTTAACATTTATGCCCTGGTATTTATAGCCATTGGGTTATTGGCTGTTGGTATAGCACGGCAAATTACATCGCCGTTAAATTTTATACAAGAAAACCTGAGCAGGATAATATATGGCAAAAAAAATGAACCCATTAAATGGGAACGCGATGACGAAATTGGCGCGCTGGTAAAAGAGTATAACCGCATGATAATGGAGTTGGAACAAAGTGCGCTGAAACTGGCACAATCTGAAAGGGAAAGCGCCTGGCGCGAAATGGCCAAACAGGTTGCTCATGAAATTAAAAACCCATTAACACCACTAAAACTTGGATTACAGCTTTTAGATAAGTCGTGGAAGGAAAAAGATCCGAAGTTTGACCAGAAATTTGAGCGCTTTAGCAAATCATTTGTGGAGCAGATAGAGAGTTTATCTTCTATCGCATCTGAATTTTCGGCCTTTGCAAAAATGCCCGATACCCGGTTAGAGCGTATAAACATATTTGATATGATTACCCAGGCTGTTACCATTTTTAAACAAACGGATAATTTTACCATCAGTTATCAAGCTGCCGATGAGCCATTTTATATATTAGCAGACCGGGACCAGTTGTTGCGTTGCTTTAATAACTTGTTAAAAAACGCTATTGAGGCTACCCCCGAGGGGCGCGCTGGTGAAATTGATATAAGCTATAACGTTAGCGAAAAAAATATTTTGCTGATGTTGAAAGACAATGGTAACGGCATCCCCGAAACCATGCGCGAAAAAATATTTGAACCTAACTTTACCACCAAAAGCTCGGGTACCGGTTTAGGGCTTGCCTTTGTTAAAAACTCAATTGAAAATGCACGAGGCAAAATATGGTTTGAAACC
>JAICMD010000105.1 GCA_025929405.1 Mucilaginibacter sp.
ATATCCATCATTGAACCGCCACCGGCCTTAGCTTTATCAAGGCGCCATTGGGTTGGGTCGCCTATCCTGAACCCACCATTGCCGGTAAAGTATCTTATTTTACCAAAATCTCCCGCGTTACGCATGCCAATTATCTCCAGGTTTTTAGGTTCAAAGTGCATGCGGTAACCTACCAGTAATTTAACACCGGCTTTTTTGCAACCATCAACTATTTCCTGACCCTCTTTAGCGTTAAGCCCAAGCGGTTTTTCGCTTATTACAAATTTGCCGGTTTTTGCCGCCCTTAACACGTAAGGTTTATGCAGAAAGTTTGGTACTATAACATATATGGCATCAATATCGGGATTGTTTTTGATGTCCTCAAAGTTATCGTAGTTATAAACGTTCTTGTCGGGTATACCGTATTTGGCCTGCCAATCCTTAACCTTATTGGGCGAACCGCTTATAACACCTACCAGTTTGGCTTTTGTACAAGTTT
The DNA here is from genome assembly GCA_025929405.1 of Mucilaginibacter sp. Classification (GTDB taxonomy): domain Bacteria; phylum Bacteroidota; class Bacteroidia; order Sphingobacteriales; family Sphingobacteriaceae; genus Mucilaginibacter. The sequence continues at coordinate 479 of JAICMD010000105.1, forward strand.
GCATGGCCCTGGCCACAATATTGCCATAAGTACCAATTCCCATAACGGCTACGCGTAAAATAGGGCCATCATAAGGTTTTTCAATTTGGGGCTTTTTATTTGCCCATCCTGAAACCGGTGCTAAATTTAAAGCTATTGCACCTAAGCCAAGCTTTTGGAGGAAGTTTCTGCGAGAGTTCATAATTATAGGTTAAAAATGGTATACCAATATTACACATAATGGTTTAAAAAAGAAATTTCTTCTTTAAATTATTCAGGCGAAAAAAATAAATTTGATTAGCTGATAAATACAAGTGGGATAAACAAATCGCTAATAAAGTTTAATAAAAAGCCAATTTCCATCAATTTTAAGAAAAATAAACTTCATATTTTGGTGGCATCAGCTATATTGCATCCCTGTATTTCAATTAGCCCAATTTAAAACTTAAAGTAAATGAAAGCAGCATTTATATTATTAGCGCTTATTCCGAGCGCAATTTTTGGTCAGACTTATAAAAAATACACTTTACAAAAAGATCGTCTTTCCATTCAATTATCTGATGGTACTTTAAATGTAATCCCCCTTACAGATAAAGCCATCAGAATACAATGGGAAAAAGCCATACCCGGCGAAAAACGTGAGTTTGTGCTGATTAATAAACAACCTGTTCCCGCATTTAAAGTAACACAAACAGCAAATAAGGTAAATTTAACCACTGCTGCGGTAGTTGTTTCGTTTAATAAGCAAAAAGGCACCATTGATTATAGTGATAAAAAAGGCAGGATTTTTTTAAGTGAAACAGCAAACAGCCGTAAACTTACGCCGGGTACAACCATGGGCGAACAAAGCTATATTGCCGAACAAGGCTTTAAATCGCCTGCGGATGAGCGTCTTTTTGGCTTGGGCCAGTTTCAGGACGGTGCATATAATCTGCGTAATGTAACGCGTAAACTGATACAGGTAAATACACAAATTGCTATCCCTTTTCTGTATTCAAGCAAGGGATATGGCATTTTATGGCACCAGTATGGATTAACTGAATTTAATCCTGCTGATAATAACATCCCATTAGCAAAAAAGGATACTACTGCTGTACAGATGCGCGATGCCGAAGTTACTACAACATCGGGCACACAAAAGATATCTCAGCGGCAATCATTATACGCGGGCAAATTTACGCTTGACAAAACAGGCGACTATACTTTTATGCTTGATTTGGGCGATATGGATAACCGACACCTGCTTGTTATTGATGGCATAGCACGTATTGATCAATCAAACCAATGGTTGCCGCCTGCGGTAAGCAAAACTGTTAATTTAAAAGCAGGCGAGCATACGGTACAGGTTTTATGCAAATCGGCCAATAAACCCAAACTAACCTGGCGGGCCGCAGGTAACGAAACCGTTTTCCGTTCGCCTGATGCTAAATCATTGGATTATGTGGTATTTTATGGAAAGAATACCGATGAGGTAATTGCCGATTATCGAAACCTGTCAGGCAACGTACCTATGCTGCCATTGTGGGCCTATGGCTTTTGGCAGTGCCGCGAGCGTTATACCTCAGGTACACACTTGGTGGAAACCATTAAAGAGTTCAGAAAAAGAAACCTGCCGGTTGATGTAATTGTACAGGATTGGCAATACTGGGGCAAAAACGGCTGGGGTGTGCCTAAGTTTGATGAGACCAACTACCCAAACCCCGAAGGTTTTATTAAAGAACTGCATGACCTGCACGCACATTTTTCTGTATCAGTTTGGGAAAATCTCGACAAAAAATCGGAAGTAGCTAAACCATACATCGCTAATAATTTATACCTTGAAAACAGCCCCTGGATAGATATCTATAATCCCGAAACGCAAAAAACGCACTGGGCAGCAATAAATAATGGATTATTTAGCAAAGGCGTGGATTCATGGTGGATGGATGCTACCGAGCCTGAAAATGATGGATTGGCTGGTAAAAAAACTTACTTTGGCCCGGGTAACTTTTACAGGCTTACTTATCCGTTATTTGTAAGTAAAGCTATATATGAAGGCGAGCGGGCTACTGACCCAAGCAAAAGAGTAACTATTTTAACCCGTTCGGCTTATCCGGGGCAGCAGCGCTATGGTACCATTAACTGGTCGGGCGATATTGGCGGCACCTGGGATTCATTTAAAAGACAAATTGTTGCCGGACTAAACTATAACGTAACCGGTTTGCCTTATTGGACAACGGATATCGGCGGTTTCTTCCGCCCGGGCCGCGAGCAGTATACCGACGAGAAATACCAGGACCTACTTACACGCTGGTTTCAGTATGGTACATTTAATCCAATATTCCGTATTCATGGTTACCAAACCGAAACTGAGCCATGGAAATTTGGCGACAAGGTTGAAAGCAATATGCGCAGCATGTTAAACGTGCGCTATCGTTTAATGCCTTATATCTACTCGGAAGCATGGCAGGTATCTAAAAACGGTTCAACTATAATGAGGCCTATGGTGATGGATTTTGCAAATGATACCAAAGCTGTTGACCAGGCTTATCAATACATGTTTGGCAATGCTATGCTGATAGCACCAATTACACAGGTTGCTGTAACCAACTGGAACGTTTACCTGCCACAAGGTGCCGGATGGTATGATTACTGGACAGGCAAACGCTACACAGGCGGCCAAAGCATAAACGCCGCTGCGCCACAGGATAAAATACCTGTTTTTGTAAAAGCCGGTGCAATTATACCAATGGCCAAAGCAATGCAATATACCAGCGAAAAGCCTTGGGATTCGTTAGAAATACGTATTTACAGGGGGGCCAACGGCTCATTCAGTTTATATGAGGATGAAGGCGATGGCTATAATTACGAAAAAGGCAGCCACACCCTTATTCCGTTTAAATGGGATGATAAAGCCAAAACGCTTACCATTGGCGCAAGGGCCGGTACTTATCCAAACTATTTAAAGAGCCGCACCTTTAACATTGTAATGGTTAGCGATGGTAATGGCGCGGGTATTGATGAAGGCGTGCCTGCAAAAAGCGTAACTTATACCGGTAAACCTTTAGTGATAAAAGAATAACGATCTACTTTATGAATAATACAGAATTTCCGCGTGTAATTTTCGGCACCAGTTGCCTGGGAAATTTATTCCATATACTACCAGAAGAAACCAAACAGGAACTGGTAAAAGAATGCTTTGCACAACCCGACAGGCCGGTTTATTTTGACTCGGCCGGTAAATACGGCGCGGGCTTAGCTTTAGAATCATTGGGCGAATGTTTACGGAAAGCGGGTATTAAACAGGAAGATGTTGTGATTTGCAATAAACTGGCCTGGGTACGTACCGAATTAAAAACACCTGAACCTACCTTTGAGCCTGGCGTATGGAAAGGCTTAAAGCACGATGCCGTACAACGCATTAGCTATGATGGCATTATTGAATGTTTTCATCAGGGCAATGAGTTGTTAAAGACCTACCGTGCCGATCTGGTATCAGTACATGACCCTGATGAATATTTAGCCGCTGCCACTGATGACCAGGACAAAAAAAGCCGTTACCGGGATATTTTGGATGCATACCGTGCCTTGTTTGATTTGAAAGAAAAAGGCGAAGTTAAATCAGTAGGTATTGGAGCTAAGGACTGGAAGACCATACGCCGCATTAGTGAAGACGTAAAGCTGGATTGGGTGATGATAGCCAACAGCATGACCATACATAGCCATCCGCATGAACTGCTTACATTTCTGCAAAAATTAAAGTCGCAGAATATACCCGTTATAAACAGCGCTGTGTTTAACGGCGGCTTTATAACCGGGGGCCATTTTTACAACTATCAGCCAACTGACCCTGAGAAACATGCGCACCTGTATCAGTGGCGGGATGATTTTTACAAGTTATGCGATAGTTTTGAAATTTCGCCGGCTACAGCAGCCATTGTTTTTGGGCGTAAAATACCCGGAGTATCTGCCATTGCTTTAAGTACAACAAAACCCCAAAATGTGGTCAAAAACTTTGCTATGGCTAATGCGGAGGTTCCTGATGAGTTTTGGCACGAGCTAATTGATAAAGGGATGATAGAGCCGGACCTACAACAATATTTAGTAAAATGAAAAGATACTGCTTTGCGCTCGACCTAAAAGACGACCCTGATTTAATTGCACAATATGAACATTGGCACAAGCACGAAAATAGCTGGCCCGAGATCAGAAAAAGCATTTTGGATACAGGAGTGCTTAATATGGATATATACCGTACAGGTAACAGGCTTTTTATGATAATGGATGTAAGTGATACCTTTTCGCCTGCTCAAAAATCAGCAATGGATGCCGCCAATCCTAAGGTACAAGAATGGGAGGCATTAATGAATACTTTTCAACAACCCTTACCTTGGGCCAAAGAAGACGAAAAATGGGTACCCATGCAGCAAATATTCCATCTTAACGGCTCATAAAAACTTGCAATATTCACATGCACAGCGTATAAACAATTGCAATTACTAAAAAATATTACTGCAATATATTAATACTGTCCGGCCCAGTCATCATCACTGTTGCCGCTTACCATTATTGTAATAAACCAGCAAACAAAACCCATAAACAACAATTGTTTATGCATTGGCGTAACTGGCCGTTGGCCAATCAATAAAATAATATCCCATATAACCATTGTTATTAATGCTATAAACATTAACGCCCTAATATTAAACAATCGCTCCTTCATACCATATCCTCAAGATTTTTCAAACGGAACACCTCGCGCGCTATCAATTTACAATTGATACCTAACTGTTCCAGCGTACAACATATACCTTCAATTTTAACTGGCAATTCGTTCACGGTTTCCATCAGGTCAATGTGTAACAAGGCATCATCAAGTTTCTTACTACCCTGCATCCTGTTAAACAGGTTATAAGCTACCTCACGGTTATTTCCCAGAAAATACTGCCCATAACCAACAAAGCCTTCGGATGCTTTCAGGCTTAACAAAATATAAAACCGCGTTTCCATTGTTATACCAAAAACTAAGAAGCCCCTGCCAAAGCAGGAGCCTTCAATCAATTAATTTGGAATAAACTATTATGGGCTTATTTTATCTCAATTTGCCTGCGCATGGCTTTAGCTTCCTCGCGTTTAGCAATATCTATGCGTAGTATGCCATCTGCATAACATGCATCAATATTATTGATATCAGCGCTTTCGGGTACAGTAAATGTACGCACAAACGAACTGTAGCTAAATTCACGCCTGTTGTAGTTTTTTTGATTGTCATGATGATCGGTAGCTTGTTCAACCGAAATGCTTAGAATATTGCGCTCCAGGTTAAGTTTAAAATCTTCCTTTTTCAAGCCGGGAGCGGCCAGTTCAATATGGTAATTGTTTTCGGTTTCGCTGACGTTTGCAGCAGGCACCCGACTCACCATTTTGTCGTTAAAAAAGGTATCATTAAAAATTGAATCGAAAACGTCATTAAAGCCTGGCAATAATGCGTTGTTAGGTTTGTTGTTAAATTTAACCAAGGTCATGGTCGTTTCTCCTTTAAAATTGCTCCTAAAAAATAAATGAACACTATTTAATTAAATATCTGATCATTGCGATCGGTTAAACTATTACAAGCAAAATGCCAAACATTATCGGTTCTGAAAAAATGAAAATACGACAGTTTTAAACTGAAAAATTTTCATTTTTTGGTGCCAAATTTTCACTAAAAAAGTTAAATCAGGCATTACAAACAAGATGAACTATAAGCTCTTCTAAGTGTTATAACTCAATAATATCTATGAAAAAAAAGAGCTTTAAAATTACCTGCAGCTTGCAGGAAGGATATGGCCAGGATGGTCAATTATTTACGTTTACCGATGCAGAACGTGCTATTGCCAGTTGGCTTACAGACAGGCTAAATAATAACTTACCTTTTGTAAGCGGTATGCTGCAACAGGGCAGCCTTATATTCCAGGCGCCCGAAAAAGTTAAAGATAAAGTGTTGATATCACCAACTATAGTTTTTGAAGGCGAGCTTTCATCAGAAAAAGATATGCAGCGCGATGACAGCGAAGTAAACGCCACGTTACGCAATCTGGCACTACTACTTAAAGAGAAGCTAAAACAGGAATCGGTTTTTGTTATTTACCTGGATAAGCATTGGTGTGTTTAATTTGTGTTTGCCCAAATGTTAAATTTTGTAAAATGTATGTGCCCGGTGTTATTTATTTATGCAAATGCCCGATATTGCATGAAAAATACCCCTTATGAAAAAAATTTCCTTATCTGTATTCGCCATTTTCATGGCGTTGTTTTTTCACGGCTGCAAAAAAAGTAACGTAGCTGCCACAACAACCACTACTACATCGCCTGTTTTGCAGGCAATTATTAATGGTGCAACCTGGACACCCGATACACTTAGCGCAAATATTACCTACAGCGCAGCAACAAAAGCAAAGGTTTTTAGCCTTACAGGTGCTAAGAGCCAAAAGCAAATAACCTTTTCGCTTACATTGCCCAATGCAACCAACACTAACGATTTTACTGCGGGTACCTATAAAACTGATGCTACTAATAACCTGGTTATGGTATATAGTACCCAGCAATTAACCACATCAGGCGCATTGGTTTTTGTTCCGTTTGGTACTGTTGATATAGCCGGCGGCGCGGTAACTATAACATCGGTTGATGCTGTAAACAAAACCATAACCGGCACTTTTGGCCTAACCACCAAAGTAGCCAATTATGATAGTAATGGCAATGTTATATCGGTTTCGGCAGTTGTAGTAACATCCGGGCAGTTTAACAATTTGCCGTACACTTTTGCCAGTAATTAACAGAAATAAGTATTAATACTTCATTATTGCGGGTGCGTTCAAGACATATAAGATGCTTTTCATCCTGGCTTGACAAAAAACAACTACCTGTCATTGTGGAACACAGAGAAGAACCTTATTCAGTCGATAAGTAAAAGTGGTTTATTGTAAACGGAATAAGACGTTTCATTCCTCAGCATTGACAAAAAATAACAACTACCTGTCATTCTGAGCGATAACGAAAAATATTATTCATTTAACTTATTTGCCCCTTTTGTAGGTTATTTTAAATATGGTGCCATTTACATCATCAGATACGTACAAAGCGCCATCTGGGCCTTGTGCCAGGCCGCAGGGACGATATTTGATTGCTAAAATACCATTTATCGGAGTTGAAAAATCATCAGCAAAAATTTCATATTTGCCTGATGGTTTACCATTTTTAAACGGAACAAAAGCCACCAGGTACCCTTTTTTCATTTCGGGCGATTGTGCATGGAAGGCCATAAAAACCCCATTCTGATACCTTGCCGGGAACATTTTGCCGGTATAAAAAAGCAAATCATTTGGTGCAAAATGTGCGGGTATAACAGTTACCGGCTCCACGTATTTCATATCAGGCGATCGCTTACCATCGCCCCCATACTCGGGCGATTGCACGTATTTGTTTTGAAAATTATCGTAGTAAGCAAAGGGCCATCCTGCGTTATCACCTTTATGCAGTTCGTAAAGCGCCTCGGCAGGTAACTGCGCTACCTGTTGCGCGGTATAATATTGCGGATATTTGTTATCCAGACTACGGCCGTGTTGTGTGGCAAAAACAGTTTTAGTTATAGGGTTTACATCAATCCCAACCGAGTTTTTTATGCCGGTGGCAAATCTTTCGCCATCGGCATAGGTTTGGTTTAATTTATCGGCTTTAAATTTCCATATCCCGCCAACCGAATCAAGCAACGGGCAACCCGGTATACCTACAATGCTACCCTGCGCACGGCAGGCGTCAGAGTATGAGCCAACCACCACATACAGGTTATTATTATCATCAACCACAAACGCTTTTGAATTGTCCGAACGCTTATCAATCAATCCCTTTACCAGCAATTCGGGGTTATTAGCATCTATAACTTCATTTTTGGCGTTGAGTTTATAGCGGTATACACCACTGTTTGATGACGAATACAGATAGCCGTTCTTTATTTTAATCCCGGTACCGGGGTAATCAGCAAAACCGGTTTTGGTTTCAAAATATCCGTCGTGATTTTGATCGGTAAGGTAATATATCCCCTTGCGGTTACGTACATTATTTTCTTTAACATATACATTACCGTTTGCTGTTACAACCAGGTGCCTTACCGGCCCTAATGAATCGGCCACGATTGTTGCCGAGAATCCCTGCGGCAATTTAAGGTTTGCAGGCAAAGGATCCTGTACGTGGTTAATAGTTAAGCTGGTAAGACCGGCTAATGCAATAGCGGCACCGGTAACATATAGTGCAATTTTGTTCATTACTAATTAAATTATAGAAGCCGAAGTTAAAAAAACTAAGCTTACGCCGTTTTGCATAACATTCCTTTTACATAAGCTTATATGAGAAATCAAAAAAAAAAGGACCCTGCTAAAGCAAGATCCTTCTTATAAAAAAAATAACTATTAATATTTAAATGGTTTGCCGCCTGCCATAACCTCCTGCGTTTTTTCATCAAAGGTTACACGCAACCCTGTATGGGATGCAGCGGTGGTCATGATATTAGCGATAGAATGCGAATAACCCGCTTCTACCGGCGCATTAGGTGTTTTACGGCTGCGTACACATTCCATCCAGTTACGTACGTGTGCTGATGTTAAGGCATCCCCTCCTGTATTAGCGCTTGATACTACGCGTTCGGTGCTTGGTAACGTCATATCCGGCAGTAAAAACGGCTTCATATTCATGGCAGCCGCGTTTCTTGCTGTTAAGCCGCCTGCAGGCGATATTTTGTTAGTATCCAAATTCAATTCACCACCGTTTGAATAGTAAATTTCGGTTGGATGATCGGTACCATTATGCATACGCGCCTGGAACGCTACCTGGAAACCTGTTTTAGGATCGTCAGCCGGACCATAATCAAAGGCTGCAGTTATGGTATCCCAGCTACGGCGGCCATCTTTCCATTGGTAAATACCGCCGTTGGCAGTTACGCTGCGCGGATGTTTTAAGCCGCTAAACCAGTGTACGGTATCAATCTGGTGGCTCATCCACTGGCCTGGCAGGCCTGATGAATATGGCCAGAATAAACGAAACTCGAGGTATATCCTCGGGTCAAACTTTTCAAACGGACGGTTACCTAAAAACCTTTTCCAGTCGGTATCCTGCTCTTTAAGCAGAGGCACTAAATCGGGTCTGCGCCAACGGCCGGGCTGGTTTACGTTCCAGGTAAGCTCAACCATAGTAATAGGCCCAAATTTGCCTGAACGTATAAAATCATTAGCGGCATGATAATTAGTACCACTGCGCCTTTGCGAACCTATTTGTACAATACGGTCTGATGCTTTAATAGCTTTTAAAGCCGCGCGGTTATCTTCCATTGTTTCGGCAAAAGGCTTTTCGCAATATACATCGCAACCTGCTTTTACCGCCTCAATTGCATGGCGCGCGTGCTGAAAATCGGCTGTAGCTACAAACACGGCATCAACCAGCTTTTTATCATACATTTCCTCATTGTTGCGGCAGCCAACAATATCATGCCCCATTTTTTCTTTCCATGCTGCCACACCTTCTTCCCTGCGTCTGCTCCATATATCTGATACGGCTACAAAATCAAAGTTCAGCTCCTTGTAATGGTTCATAAAACAAGGCATGTGCGCACCGCGATGACGATCAGAAAATCCTACCACACCTACTCTTACCCTATCGTTAGCGCCAATAATACGTTTGTAGCTTTGTGCGCTCCATGATACTTTTGAAACCAATACGCCGCCGCTGGCCATTGCTGCCTTTTTAATAAAATCTCTGCGTGTCTCTTCCATAATATTAAGCTTAATTTGCTTTATAGGTTATTTTAATAGTTTTATTTTTATGTTACGGTATGATACTGAGTCGCCGTGATCCTGCAACAAGATATGGCCCTCAGGATAGTTACCAAAATTGGGGAAGTTTTTGTATTTGCTTTGAGCAACAAGCGCATTAAACTCTGCAGATCCACGCTGATATTCAAGCACTTTTTGACCGTTTAACCAATGTTCAACATGGTTATCAGGCATAACCTTAATCATTCCA
>JAICMD010000311.1 GCA_025929405.1 Mucilaginibacter sp.
ACGCTGCACCGGCTGCCGGTGCAGCAACCGCAGTAGCAGGTGCAACTCCGGTTGACCCGGGTTATACACCTGAACTGGAGGCATTACAGGTTGCGCAATACAAAAAGATGTTTGACGTAATGAGAGAGTACAAAAAGTATATTAAAGCTGTAACATTCTGGAACGTTACCGACAGATCGAGCTGGTTGGACGGCCGTGCCCAGGGTGGTGGCGCAGCCACTGCAACCGCCGGACGTATACCGCGCAAAGCATATCCGTTATTGTTTGATGTTAACGGCCAGCGCAAAAAAGCCTATTGGGCAGTAGTAAACACCGTAAACAAGTAATTAAAATAGTTCGTTATAAAAGCCTCCTGAAAATTCAGGAGGCTTTTTATTATCAATACCATTTCGACATGAATAGATACTTAAATAATAAAAGCCTGGTAATTGCAGGTGCTGTTGTTGCGTTATTATCTTTTTCACAATGCACACCTAAACAATCTGCAACGGTGTCATCGGCGCCCAATACAACCCCGCAGGCCGATCAAAGCAAAGGATTAAAGGATTATTTTAAAGATGATTTCTTAATGGGTGTAGCAGTATCGTCGAGGTCTATTAGGACCGACTCGGCATTGATTCTTAAAGAGTTTAACAGTGTTACTGCCGAAAACGACATGAAGGTTGGTGTTATTCATCCCGCAGAAGACAGATGGAACTGGAAAAATGCAGATGATATTGTTGCCTTTGCCGAAAGACACCACATTAAAATACGCGGCCATAATTTACTTTGGCACAAACAGGGAGCCGACTGGATGTTTACCGGACCCGATGGAAAACCAGCCAGTAAGGAACTGCTGCTAAAGCGTTTGCATGATCATATCTTTACCGTACTGAGCCGTTATAAAGGTAAGATGTATGTATGGGATGTGGTGAACGAGGCTATTGAAGATGGACCGGATACCACTATGATGTATCGCGAAAGCAGCCCGTGGTGGAAAGCCTTTAAAAGTCCTGAATTTATAGAAGCCGCTTTCCGTTATGCACATGAGGCCGACCCTACTGCTAAGTTGTACTATAATGAATTTAACAGCGAGCGGCCTGATAAACGCGAAAAAATATTCAAGTTATTGAAAAAGCTGAAAGCAGACAAAGTGCCAATTGATGGTGTAGGCTTCCAGGCACACTGGACCGTAGGCCGGCCATCTGCTGATCAGATACGTAAAGCGCTGGATGAAGTGATATCATTAGGTTTAGAAGTGCAGTTTACTGAGCTGGATATTACCGTGCATACAAAGCCCGTAGAAGTTATATCGGGCAAAGCACCTGTAGACCCCGGCTTTACACCCGAAGCGGAAGCCAAACAAATTGACAAGTATAAAATGGTGTTTGATATTTTCAGACAATACAAAAAACACATTAAAGCGGTTACCTTTTGGAACGTGAGTGACAGAGGCAGCTGGTTAGACAGCCGCGGTGGCGGCAGCGCAGGCGACCCTATACCTAGCCCGGCGGTATTTATTAAAGCATACCCGCTATTATTTGATGTGAATAACCAGCGTAAAAAGGCATATTGGGCAGTGGTTAATAAGTAATACTTGTTTTAAATACGCGTCATTGCGAGGAACGAAGCAATGATGTTTTAGATTTATTATCATGAAATATACAGGCATATTTACGGTATTACTATTAATTGCTTTAAACAGTAACGCTCAAACCAAAACATATTTATGGCCCGGCGCCGTACCCGGCGAAACCGAACCTAAACATGAACCTGTATTGGCTGCCAACCAATCGGGCAATGTAAGACGTACTACTAATGTAACCAATCCGGCTATATTAGCATTTCTTCCAAAGGCATCAGCTAACGGCTATTCGGTGGTGGTATGTCCGGGCGGCGGTTATGAAACGTTGGCTACCGATAAAGAAGGATCAGAGATAGCGCAATGGTTTAACAAACTGGGATTCACTGCTTTTGTATTAGAGTATCGCACTCCTAATAAAAGACTGGGCGCCTTACAGGATTTGCAGCGCGCTATGCGTATTATAAAAAGCGATGCGGCTAAATATAAGATAGACCCCAATAAGGTTGGCGTAATAGGCTTTTCTGCAGGAGCAGATATGGCCGCCAAGTTAAATTCGGAATTTGATGTGGCTACCTACCCTGTTGTTGATGCTAAAGATAACTTATCCTGCAAGGCGGCTTTTTCTATGATCATTTATCCGGGTTACCTTAATGACGGGCCAAATAAAACATTAACACCCGAACTGGCTAAGTTAGATGCTACCACTCCCCCAACCTTTGTGTTTCAGGCGGCTGATGATGGCAGCGGCGGCAGCTCGGTAACTTATGCGGCTGCATTACAAAAAGCAAAGGTCCCTGTGGAATTTCACCTGGTACCCAAAGGTGGCCATGGATATGGGATGCGCCCCGGTAACCCGGCTGCAGAAGCATGGCCGGTATATGCCGAAACCTGGTTAAAAGCCAATATATTAACCAATGTCAAATAGGAAATAACAAACAGGCCCGATAGTACTATCGGGCCTGTTTGTTATTAAGGTTTAGGGTATTATTTTTGAGGACCGTCGTAATTTACCATCCAGTGTATGCCAAATTTATCGTTTACCATACCAAATGCCGCTGCCCAAAACGTTGCCTGTAAAGGATGAGTTATTTCGCCGCCTGCTGCAAGGCCGTTAAATACCTTTTCGGCCTCCGCCTGGCTGTCAACCGATACAGATAACGAAAAGTTATTACCCATAGTGAGGCTCTGCCCCATTACACCCACAGCATCTGTACCCATAAGTACGTTGCTGCCAACCGGTAATGATATGTGCATTAGTTTTTCTTTGTCGGCATCGTTCATGTTTTCGTGCCCCGGCGCATCCTTAAATCGCTGTACAATAGTAAATTCGCCGCCAAATACCGATCTGTAAAAGTTAAATACCTCCTCGGTGTTGCCCGGAAAGTTTAAATAAGAATTAATTGTTGCCATTTTTATATTTTTTAAGATTGAAGATGTGGTTGCTTATTTAAATGTTTAATAACGTTTTGTAACTGGTGGATATGTTTCTTTGTATGATACAGGAAAAAATACACCGCTTCCAGCCTGGTTAAGTGCCCGAATGTACGTATATCAAAATCCAAACAGGTCATACTCAAATCTAATGTATTTACAGTATTTATTACCGACATATTTATACTTTCTAATTTTGCCAGTTGATCCTGTAAGTTATATTCAGCCACAGCCGGAACGATATTTGGCGAGGCAACAGCCTTTTCGCCAAAATTCAAAAACATGGTAGTTATGCGCTCTACAAGTTCATCAACGGGCCGGGTTGTAGTTTCGGTTGTGCCGTTTAACAGGTTACAAAATCCTGTGCCTACCATATTTATATGCTCCATAACCTGCCCGGCTGTCCAGCTGCCTTCAAATGGAACTTTGTTGTAATTGTTTGGTGCAATATCTGCC
>JAICMD010000028.1 GCA_025929405.1 Mucilaginibacter sp.
GAAAATAATATCACCCTTCACCTTGGCGATCCGATACAGGAAATTAACCGCACCGAAAAAACCGTCCATGCTTTAAGTGGCTTAAAATTACCATATGATTACGTGGTTTTAGCCACAGGCTCGTCAGCTTTTGTGCCTGATATCCCCGGGGTAGAAAAGGAAGGCGTATTTGTATACCGCACCATTGAGGATTTGGAATTGATAAAAGCCTATGCGGCTACCGCTAAAACAGGTGCTGTTATGGGCGGCGGCTTATTGGGTCTTGAAGCTGCCAAAGCCTTGATAGATCTCGGCATTAAAGAAACGCATGTTATTGAATTTGCACCGCGCCTGATGCCGCGACAGATCGACTCGGCAGGCAGCGCCATGCTGCAGGGTAAACTAAAATCACTGGGCCTTAACGTACATTTAAATAAAAGCACTGCCTGTTTTGAAGGCGAACATAAAATAGAGGCCCTGCGCTTTAACGATGATAGTCTGCTGCCGGTAGATATGATGGTGATATCGGCAGGCATCCGTCCGCGCGACGAACTGGCCAAACTTTCGGGCCTGGAAGTTGGCACCCGTGGCGGCATTGTGGTGAACGAAAAAATGCAAACCAGCGATGCAAGCATCTTTGCTATTGGCGAGTGCGCTTTGTATGACAATATGATATATGGCCTGGTAGCACCCGGCTATGAAATGGCCGATACGGTTGTTAGCTGCTTAACCGATGGCGATAAAGCTTTCATGGGATTTGACATGAGCACCAAGCTAAAATTAATTGGTGTTGATGTAGCCAGCTTTGGTGATGCATTTATTGCCGAGCCTGACTGCCGTACTATTGTTTTTGAAGACACCCATAAAGGTACTTACAAACGCATTAACATCAGTAATGATGGCAAATACCTGTTAGGCGGTATTTTAATTGGCGATGCATCGGCCTACAACATTTTACTGCAAACAGTTAATAATAAAATTGTATTGCCGCCTGACCCCGAGGACCTGATATTAGGCGCGCGTGGCGGCGAGGGCAATGCGGGAGCCGGCGTAATGAGCCTGCCTGATAATGCACTGATATGCTCGTGCGAGGCAGTTAGCAAAGGCGATATCTGTTCGGCAGTTACTGATGGCGGCTGCTCCGATCTGGATGGTATAAAAAAATGCACCAAAGCCGGTACCGGTTGCGGCGGTTGCGTACCATTGGTTAAGGATTTGGTAAACGGAACTTTAAAAGCCAACGGTCAATACATTAAAAATGTTATTTGCGAGCATTTTGATTACTCGCGCCAGGAATTGTTTGACCTGGTTAAAATCAACAAATTGAAAAACTACGACCTGGTGCTTGATCATTTTGGCAAGGGCGATGGCTGCGAAGTGTGCAAGCCGGTTGTTGCCAGTATTATGTCGAGCTTATGGAATGATCTGATAGTTAAACAGGATGTTATTCAGGATAGCAACGACCGCTACTTAGCTAACATTCAAAAAGGCGGCACCTACTCGGTGGTGCCACGCATACCCGGCGGCGAAATAACCCCGGATAAACTGATCATATTAGGACAGGTTGCTAAAAAGTATGGCTTATACACCAAAATAACCGGTGGCCAGCGTATTGATCTGTTTGGTGCGCACGTAAATGACCTGCCCGAGATATGGGAAGAACTGATAGATGCCGGTTTTGAAAGCGGGCATGCTTATGGTAAATCATTGCGTACGGTAAAAAGCTGCGTGGGCAGCACCTGGTGCAGGTTTGGCTTGCATGATAGCGTATCATTCGCCATTGAAATTGAGGAAAGGTATAAAGGCATACGCTCTCCGCATAAATTAAAAGGCGGCGTAAGCGGTTGCATCCGCGAGTGCGCCGAAGCACAAAGCAAGGACTTTGGTATTATAGCTACCGAAAAAGGATGGAACGTTTATGTATGTGGTAACGGTGGTTCAAAACCACAGCATGCGCAACTGCTTGCTACCGATGTTGACAGTGCCACGTGTATAAAATACCTGGATAGGTTCCTGATGTTTTATATAAAAACTGCCGACCCGCTTACCCGTACGGCAACCTGGCTAAATAAAATGGAGGGCGGTATTGGTTATCTTAAAAATGTAGTGATAAATGATAGCTTGGGCATTGCCGAGCAGTTGGATGAAGACATGCAGAATCTGGTTGATACCTATCACTGCGAGTGGAAGGAAGTGGTTGAAAGCCCCGAGCTGCGTAAGCGTTTTCAGCATTTTGTAAATGCACCGCAGGATAAAGATCCAAGTATAAAATTTGAACCAATGCGTGAGCAAGTTAAAGCGAGTTGGTAATGCGACCCCACCCAATCATTCCTAGTGGGGGAGGCTTAAAGTCTCCCCTACCGGGGGGGATTTAGAGAGGTTAAAGACAGAGTTTAAAAATTATTAAAAAGAAAAAACTATGAGAACAATAGTTGAAACAATTGAATGGGTGCTGGCCTGCTATACAGATGATGTGCCCGAAAATGGCGGTGTATGCATGAAACATGGTTTTGAGCAAATAGCCATTTATAATTTTAAGCGCCGCAACGAGTGGTTTGCTACGCAAAACCTATGCCCGCACAAACAGCAAATGGTGCTTTCGCGTGGTATGATTGGCAGTGTAGGCGAAGACTGTGAGCCAAAAGTGGCCTGTCCGTTTCACAAAAAAACTTTCTCTTTATTAAGTGGCGACTGCCTGAGCGGAGATGATCTGAAAATTAAGACTTACCCGGTACGGGTGGAAGATGGAAAAGTATATGTAGGCATTACCGGTATTTAATTGCCGGTAATGTTTTTAATCGGTAAGCTTTACCAGTAGATCGTAATTTGCAACTTTGATCCTTTTTCCTGAAAGCATCAGCAGCTTATCATTTACTAACTCATTTATTACCCTGAACACAGTTTCATAAGTAGCCCCGGCAAATGATGCCAGGTCCTGGCGGCTTAAATCTATGTTTATAAACCCATCCTCGGTTTCGCCAAATTGTTCCCGTAATATTATTAATGATTCGGCTACACGGCCTTTTACTGACATGTGCGCCAGGTTACGCATCTTTCTTTCAGATTCGCGCAACTCATCGGCAAAAAACTGCAGTAGCTTATAAGTAAACTCGGCGTTAACTTTTAAGGTAGCTTCAAAAAACTCCATATCTACGTATCCTACAACGCCGTTTTGCAAAGCAGTTGCCGATACCGGATAAACCGGCTTTTTGCCCATGCCACGATGGCCCAGTATAGCGCCCTCTTTGGCAAAGCGTACAATTAATTCCTTATCGGCGTCCCAGCGCTTGTGCACCTTAACATATCCGCTGTTTACAAAAAATATACCTGTTACCGGATAGCCTTCTTTAAATATAAGCTCACCTTTTTTTACTTTATAGTTCTTTTTATGCTCTAAAATAGCTGGAAGCCACTCTTTAAGAACATTTTTGCATAAAAAACAGATGTTTGGGTCACATCCAAAGTTGCTTTTCTTCATTTTCATATCTATTTCAACTATGTTTCAACAATAATAATTAAAAATTGACAATAAAAACAATAAAACAATGCTCTTTTTGTAAAATTTTATGAAGTATTATGTGATTTTAAGCAGATTTATCAAATAAAATTGAAAATTAATTCAAATTTTATACATTAAACCATAATATTATTGCATAAATATTTAAGAGATTAATATTTTACCATTAAAATGTTATTATTTATTTAAAATTTTGTTAAAAATAAATATCAAATGTGATTTAAGTTATAAAAATTTACAAAATCAGCAAAAAATGTTGATTTGTACTCCAAAATTGGATATGTTTATAACAATAAAATGGTTAATTAATATAAAAAGGAATTATATGAAGAAAAAAAACACAAATAAATAAAAAAACCCTGTCGGGAGGTCGCATTCCCGGACAGGGCAAACAGTTTTCATCGCTTTAACAACTTAAAAACCATCTCAAATGTACAAAAATGAATCAAATCACAACATTATTATCCGGGCTTTGGCATTATTACTTGTCTTTAGTTCGTTTACAGCATCGGCGCAGCTATCACTCACGGGTCAGATCAGGTCAAGGGCCGAGTTACGCGACGGTTATGGTACGCTGCAACCCATCGGTTACAGCAACGCGTTTTTCATCTCGCAACGTACAAGGCTAACCTTTAATTATAAGTCGAGCAGACTTATATTTCAAACTTCGATACAGGATGTGCGCCTTTGGGGACAGGATGCCTCAACCACTACCCCGGCTGATGGCAGCAAACTGAGTGTACATGAAGCATGGGCGGAAATTGTATTATCTAACAAAGCCGACAAAGATTTTAAAATTTCGCCGGTGGATTATTTTGCTGTAAAGATCGGTCGCCAGGAACTATCGTACGATGACGAAAGATTACTTGGTGCCACCGATTGGATACAGCAAGCCCGTCGGCATGATGCTATTGTATTAAAAATGCTGGATAAAGGCTGGCAGCTTGACCTCGGTGCGGCATTTAATCAAAACACCGATGCTACTAATTATAATGGTACTTATTATGTAGCGGGCAATGTTTCGCCAACGGTAAAGGATAGTCAGGGTAACCTGGTAAATACCCCGGCAGGCATTATTCCTTTAGTGAACGCAGCAGGGATAAGTTCAAAAACAGGCAGCCCCTCGTTTATTAATCCTCCGGGTACAAATGGATTAAACCAAAACTACAAATCACTGCAATATTTATATGCAGCAAAAAAAATTGATAAAACCAAAATCTCGGCCCTGTTTGTCGCGGACGAATTTGGCAAGTACCGTTTGGATTCTATAAAAAACACTTCTGGTATCGATGTTGGTTATGTTTATGGCCGTCGGTTTGACCAATCGGGGGTAAACACACGCTTTACTACGGGTTTATTAATTAATCCGGTATTTGGCGCAAAAAACGAGTGGAAATTAAATGGCGGATTTTATTACCAGGGCGGGCATGATAAAGATGGCTTGGCATTAAGTGCCTATACATACACCCTATCAGCCATATACAATCCGGCAAGATTTGCCTACACCGCAGGATGGGATTATTTATCAGGTAACGATGCATTCTCCACCTCAACTACCAACCATCGCTTTGACCCTTTGTATGGCACCCCGCATAAATTTTGGGGCTATATGGATTATTTTTATGCAGTTAGCGGTGCGCCAAACGGCGGGCTAAGCAATCCATATTTAAAGGTAAAATATATATCAGCCGACGCAAGGTTCAGTACCGAACTGGCTAACCATTATTTTTACCTGGCACAAAATCAAAAAAATACAGCCGGGCAAGCCATTGATAAATACCTGGGCACCGAGTTTGATTTAACCACCAGCTACAAGCTTAATAAAGTAACTACGGTTGATCTTGGCCTATCATACATGGCGGCTACAAGCAGCATGGAGTATGCTAAAAACATTACGCCGGGCACCGCCCACCTTAACCCGGTATGGGCCTATCTGCAAATAAACATTAAACCTGATTTTTTAAATAAATAATCCTCAAAAATTAAATATCATGGAAAAGCAACTAACAAAACTCAATATATTTTCGGCCAAGGGCATACAAATGAAAACATTTCATATTACCTGGCTTATGTTTTTCGTTTGTTTTTTTGGATGGTTTGGCCTTGCGCCGCTAATGCCAACCATCCGTCAGGATCTGCACCTTACTAAAGGGCAGGTTGGCAATACCATCATTGCATCAGTAGCTGCAACCATTATTGCACGCTTATTAATAGGTAAGCTTTGCGATACCTGGGGGCCGCGCAAAACCGCTGTAAGGTTATTACTGGTGGGCTGCATCCCGGTTTTTTTAGTGGGGCTGGCGCATGATTATACTACATTTTTATTGTTCCGCTTAGCTATTGGCGTTATAGGGGCATCATTTGTAATTACACAGTTTCATACTTCACAAATGTTTGCTCCTAATATAAAGGGCACTGCTAACGCAGTAACTGGTGGCTGGGGCAACCTGGGCGGTGGTGTAACCAATATGGTAATGCCTTTGATATTTGCTGCCATTGTGGGCTTTGGCTATACCAAAGCTGAAGCATGGCGCTACGCCATGATAGTACCCGGCATAATGATGCTTGGAATTGCGTATTTATATTATAAATACACTAAAGATACCCCTAACGGCAATTACGATGAAATAGGACACATTGCCAAATCAAGCGGCAAAACAGATTGGGCCGTATTGGCCGACTGGCGCATTTGGGCACTTGCCATAGCTTATGCCATGTGCTTTGGCATGGAATTAACGTTTGATAACGTGGCGTCATTACATTTTGTAGATACCTTCCATCTTTCACAAAGCTCGGCGGGTTTTTGGGCAGGCGTATTTGGCTTCATGAATTTATTTGCCCGTGCATTAGGCGGTATAGCCTCTGATAAGGTTGGCAGTAAATTCGGCATGAAGGGTAAAGGCTTATTACTTGCCGGTGTATTACTATTGGAAGGCTGCGGATTATTATTATTTGCGCAAGCCGGATCGTTATTCATCGCCATAATATCCATGCTTACGTTCGCGCTGTTCCTTAAAATGTCAAACGGTGCAACTTATGGCATAGTGCCATTTATCAACACCAAAAATGTGGGCCTTGTAAGCGGCATTGTTGGCGCAGGCGGCAACCTGGGCGGTATGCTATTTGGCTTCCTGTTTAAATCAACCACTATTACTTACGTAGAGGCATTTACTTACATAGGCTATACGGTTATAGCAGTATCAGTAATCATATTAATTACGCGCTTTGCAACAAAAGCACAACTTGATGAACAAACCGACAGCAAAGTAGCTGTCGCTTAAATATTTTACTATCTATGTCAACATCCAAAAAGCACCTGTTAAATAAAAAAACCACAACCTGCAGCTACTGCGGTGTAGGTTGTGGTGTGCTTATTGGTAAGGATAAAAATGATACCATTACCCTTGAAGGCGATGCCGACCACCCGGTAAATAAAGGAATGCTTTGCAGTAAGGGCATGAACCTGCATTATACCGTTAACGATAAAAGCGACCGGCTGCTATATCCGCAAATGCGGTACAATAAAAGCATGCCTATGCAACGCGTTAGTTGGGATGACGCCCTGGAGCGTGCAGCAGCCGTTTTCAAAACTTTCATTAATAAATATGGCCCTGATTCGGTGGCATTTTACGCCTCGGGGCAGTGCCTGACAGAGGAATACTATGTTATTAATAAACTGATAAAAGGCTTCATCGGCAGTAATAATATTGATACCAATTCGCGCCTGTGCATGAGCAGCGCGGTGGCAGGCTACAAAGCCGCCTTAGGCGAGGATAGCGTGCCGGGCTGTTATGATGATATTGAACTGGCCGATTGCTTTTACGTAACCGGGGCCAATCCGGCCTGGTGCCATCCTATTTTGTGGCGCAGGGTGGAGGCGCATAAAGCTGCAAACCCCGATATTAAAATTATTGTTGTTGATCCGCGGGTAACTGATACTTGCTCAATAGCCGACTTACATCTTCAACTTAATCCCGGTACAGACATTACGCTTAATCATGCTATTGGCAGGGTTTTGATTGAGAACGGGGATATTGACCTTGATTTTGTGACCAACCACGCCGAGGGCTTTGACGCTTACAGCAAATTAGTATTTGAGCGCACAGTTGCCGAAGCAGCCAAAATTTGCGGCGTTGATGAGGCAGACATTCGCCTGGCTGCAAAATACATCGGCGAAGCCAAAGGCTTTATCAGCATGTGGACCATGGGGCTTAACCAAAGCGCCATCGGTGTAAATAAAAACCTGAGTTTGCTAAACCTTAACCTGATAACCGGGCAAATAGGCAAACCCGGTTCCGGCCCATTCTCATTAACCGGGCAACCTAATGCAATGGGTGGCCGCGAGGTTGGTGGCTTATCAAATCTATTACCTGCGCATCGTAATTTGGCCAATGCCGAACATCGTGCCGAAGTTGAGAAGTTTTGGGGCGGCACAACCATAAATCCACAACCGGGGCTTGCGGCTACCGAAATGTTTGAGGCGCTAAACAGCGGCAAATTAAAAGCCATCTGGATATTATGCACCAACCCGGTAACCAGCCTGCCTAATGCACGCATGGTTGAAGAAGGATTAAAGAAGGCCAAATTTGTTGTGATACAGGAAATAAGTAATAAGCCCGAAACCCTGCAATATGCCGATGTGATACTACCTGCTGCGGGCTGGGCCGAAAAGGAGGGTACCATGACCAACTCCGAGCGGCGCATCAGCTATTTAAGTAAAATAATAGATGCTCCCGGCGAGGCTTTGCCTGATTCGGAGATCATCTGTCGCTTTGCGCAGAAGATGGGTTATAAAGGGTTTAATTTTGCAAGCCCGGCTGATATATATGCCGAACACGCCAAGCTTACCGCTAAAACCAATATTGACATCAGCGGGCTGAGTTATGAAATATTAAAGGAGCTTAAAACCGTACAATGGCCGTATAAAAAGCGCGGTGCAGCAAAAGGCACGGCCCGCTTATTTATAGATAAACAATTTTATACCTCTACGCAAAAAGCCATCATTAGTCCGGTTGATGATACGCTTACCAGCGAAATGCCTACAAAGGATTTCCCTTTTATACTGACCACCGGCCGCATACGTGACCAATGGCACACCATGAGCAAAACCGGCAAGGTAAACAAGCTTAACCAGCATATTAAGGAAGCCTTTTTAGAGATACATCCCGAAGATGCGCAACAACTGCAATTAAATGATAATGATTTGGCCGTGATATCATCCCGTAGGGGTGAAGTTAGAGTAAAGGCCAAAATATCAACAGCCATTAAAAAAGGAGTGGTGTTTTTGCCGATGCACTGGGGGAAAATATTGAACAGCGACCTTAACCGCGCGAATAATATCACCAGCGAGTTAGTGGACCCGATATCAAAAGAGCCGGATTTTAAATTTTGCGCAGTTAACATCATCAGATATAAAAAACCGGCACAACGCATTGTAGTAGTTGGTGCTGGCGCGGGCGCGTTCGGCTTTGTAAAAAGCTATCGCGAACTGAATAAGGATGACGAGATTATTATCTTCAGCAAGGAAAATTATCCATTTTATAACCGCGTTATGTTACCCGATTATATCAGCGGCGAACAAAAATGGGAGCAGTTGGTAAAAATGACCGACGAAGAAGAGCCGGAATATAATATCAAAATGTATCGCGGTGTAACAGTGGATAGGATAGACCGCGAAAATAAGTTTGTTATTGATTCGCGCGGGATAAAAACCACCTATGATATTTTACTGCTGGCAACCGGCAGCCGGGCGTCGGTACCTAAAAACGTGCCTGCTCTGCCGGGGATTTTCACCATGCGTAACCGCAACGATGCTGATAACTTTAAAAAGCATATCAACCCCAACGGGCACGTGGTAATTGTGGGTGGTGGTTTACTGGGCTTGGAGATGGCTGCATCCCTTCGGGAAATAGGCATTAAAATAACCATTGTACAACGTGTGTCGCGCTTTTTGAACCGCCAATTGGACGAGTTGGGCAGCCGTTTATTACACGAGGAAATGGTTGACCAGGGTTGCGATATTTATTATGATGATGAGGTGCAGTTATTTTATGGCCGCTCAAAATTAACCGGTGTAGGCTTAAAAAGCGGACGCAAAATAAACTGCGATGCCATGATACTCGCCATTGGCACTACCCCAAATTTAGAAATTGCCAAAGAAAGCGGATTGGAATGTAAACGCGGTGTTATTGTAAACAAACGCATGCAAACCAGCGATCCGGATGTATTTGCCATTGGCGAGATTGCCGAGTTTGAAGGCACACTTTACGGCATAACCGCCGCCGCCGAGCAGCAGGCCGAGGTAATGGCCCGTTATATTAGCGGCGATATTGCAAGCTATTACAAGGGCAGCCTGTTTATGAATATCATCAAAATTCACGGGTTTGATTTATGCAGCATTGGCTTATCTGAAAGTCCTGATGATCAGAATTATGAAGAAATAGTATTCATCGACAAGGCTAAACGCTATTACAAAAAATGTATCATCCACCAGGACAGACTGGTGGGCACTATTTTGATTGGCGATAAAAGCGAGTTCCAGGAATTCAGGGAACTGATAGCCAACAAAACTGAATTAAGTGAAAAACGCCTTTCGTTATTGCGTAGCGGCAAGCAAGCCGAGCCTGTATTGGGCAAACTGGTTTGCAGTTGTAATAACGTGGGTGCCGATAATATCCGCAAAAAAGTGGCCGAGGGCTGCAACACCTTAAATGATGTTTGCGGCGCTACCGGGGCCGGCACAGGCTGCGGGTCGTGCAAGCCGGAAGTTAAACGCCTGTTAAATGAGGCATTGGAAAAATTAACACAGGTAACGGTATGAAAAAGGAAAGTGAACACCTGGTAAAAGTAAACCTGCCCGGCGGTGTAATTTCTGCCGGTGATATGTACGAGATATTGATCATTGCCGAAAAGGCCGAGGCAAAACATATCCGCTTGGGTAACCGCCAGCAATTATATTTTACCATTGCCGCGGAGTACCTTGAGGACCTGGAAAATGATATGCTAAGCGCCGAAATAGCTTATGAATTGGATGCTGATAATTATCCCAACATCCTAAGCTCGTACGTTACCGATACCGTTTTTAACTACGAAAATTGGGTTAAAGAAGGTGTTTACAAAGATATTTTTGATGATTTCAATCATAAACCCACGCTTAAAATTAACGTGGTTGACAGTAACCAAACCTTTGCACCGTTCTTTACCGGGAACTTGAACTTTATATCATCAGATGTAAGCAACTATTGGTATTTATACGTGCGTTTCCCCAAAACCAATATCCTGTATTGCTGGCCAACGCTGGTATATTCAGACGATGTTGCCGAAATAAGCAGGATTATTGAAGAAACTATACTGAGCAATAAGGATATTTTTTATGATCAGGCGAAGGTAAACTCTGCTTTTCTGCATAAGCTGGTAACCAGTAAGGGCAACTTTGTAATGCAGCCTATAGTTCAGCCGTTAAGGATCCCTGATTTTCAATTGCCATACTACGAAGGGTTTAACCGGTACGGCAACAAGCAATGGCTGGGTATTTACCGCCGTGATGAGTTATTTGCAGTAGACTTTTTAAAGGACATTTGTGCGCTATGTATGCAAACCCGCGTGGGGCAATTATATACTACGCCCTGGAAATCGCTGTTGATAAAAGGGATAGAGCAAAAAGATAGAGAGCAATGGGGGCTAATATTAAATAAATACCGCATCAACGTGCGTCATGCTGCCAATGAGCTAAACTGGCAGATTGAAGATGCCTGCGATTATTGTCTCGACCTAAAAAAACAACTGGTACGCGATTTTGAAGATGCCGATCTGCGCACTTACCGCCTATCATTCGCCATAAAAAAACAACCGAAAACAGGGCTTTGCGGGTCTATAATATTGAAAAAGCTGGAAGGCGAATTTTTTGAGATACAGCATACCCGCGATTTTAATCCTAACTCCAAAGACTATAGTGTTTACCGCCAAAACGTAGCCAAAAGCGATTTAAGTGAACACCTGATAGAACTTTGCAACTGGTTTTATAGCTTAAAAAGTAATATAAACATTAGTACAAGTGTAGATGAAGAAGGTTCGGAAGAAAATGTGGTTAGCACACATATAGTACATCAGTGCAAAAATTGTCTTGGCATTTATGATGAAAACTATGGTGATGAATTGAATGGAATAGCTCCCGGTACTCCCTTTGAAAGTTTAAAAGGCTACAATTGCCCAACGTGTGATTCGCCGAAAGAGGATTTTGAGAAAGTAAATTTGGCTAAAGCCATTCCCATTTAATTATAAATCGTTGGCTGAAACCAACTGCAATAAAAAATAACTTCACTGCCTCCGCCACGTCAAGCGTCCACGGTTGATGTATAATAGGTAGTTCAGGTGTGGACACTTGACTGGCGTTAGATGACATAATTTAATAACGGACATTATAATTTAAAAGAATACCCTACAAACCGGTAATGGTGCGCAAAGGATAGGGCAATGTCCAGGGGTGTACCCCCATCTAACACTACCGGGTAACCGATCTCACTTTTCAGTATGTTTAGATCAGAAATATCCAAAACCGACTTTAATTTAATCAGTGCAAAGGATTTTGCTTCTTCGGCTTGGTGAGCGTGTCCGGTACGATCAATTAGTTGAAATCCCCAGTAAACATTTTCAAACTGAGCATCCGCGTTTACTACGGTTATAATGAGTTCATTAAATAATTTTGCCCGAACCGAAAGCTGCTCATTGTTGTAAATAACGGTGCCTGTTATAAAGTTTCCGGTATTATGATCACTATCCCAATAAATGCCGTTAAATGAATGAATGGCAATATCGGTTGGAACGTTTAACCCCTGTATAACAAATTTAATGGGCGAAAATATTAATCCCGCATCGTGCCTTTTTAAATATTTATAGGCGGCTTCTTTAATCGACCATAACAACCATACAAATCTTTCAAAAGTTATATCAGCCGGGGTTTGCTGATATAGAGCCTGTTCGGCAGGAGTAAGAAATTTTGAGTAGTACCGGCTATCGTTTGTGCGCTGAATATCAATAGCATTTAGGGCTACAATATCATTGCCGGTGCTTTTCACGCGCTGGGGTTTAGTTTTTCGGCAATTACATCAATACAATTGCCTACGTTGTACATTTTCTCCGCAGCATCAAAATCTATCTCAATATTATATTGCGATTCGGCATCTATGATAATATCAACCAAATTAGCCGAATTTATTTTCAGGTCTTTTATTAAATCAGTTTGTTCATTAATCCCCTCAAGCATCGCTTTATCTTCCGTGTAAGGGGCCAGTACTTTTTTCAGCTCATTTAATATAGCTTTTCTATCCATTTGTTACGCTTTGTATTTTGAAATTATTAAACAGCTGTTAACATCGCCAAAGCCAAAGTTAGCTTTTGCAATAGTATTAATCTCTCTGTCTACCTTTTTTGTTGGCAAATTATTTGTCCCTATCATATCTACAATCTCCGGTATCGGGTCTTCCAGGTTTAAGTTAGGGTGTGCAAAGTTATACTTTAGTTGCAAAACTGCAGCAACCATTTCAATTGATCCTGCCGCACTTAAACTATGACCCACCATCGACTTCAAAGAATTAACTAATGGGAAATTATCGCCTTCTCTTTTTAGTGCCTGCACCCAGTTTTGTATCTCCAGCTTATCAGCAATGGTAGCGGTTAGGTGACCGCTCACCAGGTCGATGGCATCAGTACTTATTTTGGCATCGGCAATGGCATCTTCAATACATTTAACCACACCTACCGGGCTTGGCGCGGTCATGCTGCCGCCATTACGCTGCCCGCCAGAGTTGGTACTGCCGCCCACTACTTCGCCATAAATTTTAGCGCCGCGGGCCAGTGCGTATTCCAATTCTTCAAGTATCAAAGCCCCTGCGCCCGATCCGGGCACAAAGCCCCCTGCACTAGCGCTCATTGGGCGCGAGGCCCGTTCAGGTTCGTCATTGTATTTACGTGATAATACCCGCATGGAATCGAATCCACCAAATATATAACGATCAACAAACTCGCAGCTACCCACAACCATGCGCTTGGCCGTACCTGTTTTAATATATTCATAACCCATAAAAATGGATTGTGTACCCGTAGCACAAGCGGCAGAGTTATTGACAATTCTATTGCCCAAACCCAGTCTGCCTGATATGTAAGCGGTAATACCACTGTTCATGATCTGCTCAACCACGCGCGAACCTAATTTTTTTGATTCCTTGGCATCAACACGGTTAATGGCATTTTTAATTACGTCGGTATCGGCTACGCTGCTGCCAAAAACACAGCCGGTGTCCCATAGGGTATCTTCGCCTGCAATTTCATTACCTGCGTCAACCCAGGCATCCAATGCGGCGCGTATGCCATAGGCAATACCCTTGCCTTTTAAGCCATAAAGCGATGTTTCAGAAATATAGCCGTGCAACTGTTCTATCTCAAATTGAGGGAAGCCACCAACCTGACAATTAAATTTCAGTTCCTCAAACTCGGGATAAAATTTAATGCCCGATATGCCATTTTGAATAGCATGCAAAAAATCGGGCACCCCAATACCGTTGGGGGCCACAACACCTAAACCTGTAATTACAACACGGTTACTCATTTACACTTTGTTTTGGGGCTGCATTTTTTATAACACCTGCAAAGGTGCCTTTTGCAACCAATTCATTTGCCGTATTGTGCATTTCAATTAAACATTTCAACTTACCGAAACGAAAATATTGTTTTTTAGAAGTTACTATAACTTTTTCTTCAGGCAATACCATTTTATAAAACTCAACATTGGTTGAGGTAAGCAAAGGGAACGACCCTTCGTTCATTGCTACATTCTTATCTGCATTCCCTGTCAGCATTAAATGTATCCCTAAAACAACTACCCCTATTTGCGCCATAATCTCGGTTATAATTACGCCCGGCGTAACCGGGTTACCCGGAAAATGGTCCTCATAAAAAAAGGCATCTTTTTTTAAAGTATAATTACCCGTTACACCGTCCTCACTTAATGCCGAAATATTATCAACAAAAAGAAAAGATGATTTATATGGCAAATAGTTTAAAATGTAATTATGCATTTTATTGTTTTAAATATGTCATTTCGAACATAGTGAGAAATCTATACATATTCATTATTACGCGTGTATGGATTCTGCTTCCTTAAATTGACACTAATCACTGTTCACTAATCACCAATCACTACCTACAATGCTCCCCACCATCCACATGTATCACTGTTCCGTTTATCCAGGCAGCTTCATCGGTACATAGTAAATATACCACATTGGCTACATCCGCAGGCTCGGTCATACGGCCCAAGGGGTTGCGGATTCCGGCTTGTTTTAACAGCGTTTCACTATCCGGTATCCTTTTTAAGGATGGGGTAGCTGTAACGCCTGCCTGTATCAGGTTGGTTTTTAATCCATGCTTTGCCAATTCTACCGCCATATAGGTAGTTAAACTTTTAAGTGATGATTTAGCCACTGATACCGCCGCGTAACCTTCCCAGTATTTATCCTCGCCCTCGCTGGTTAAACCTATTATGCGTGCATCATCATTAAAAGCATCATTGGCTAAAAGGTCGCGGGTCCAATCCAGTAAACTGGTGCCCATGGCATAGGTGGTTAATTGTATATCGGATATGCTTAATGCATCGGTACCTGTAAGGGGTTTTAGGTTACCGCGTGCTATAGAGTGTAATAAAAGCTTTACGCTGTTTTTTTTATTGGCGGCGAATGCTTCAATAAAGCCGGTACGCGCAGCTTCATCTAAAGCGTTTACATTATAAGGTTCAATAACCACGTTATTGGCTTCGGCTATTGTTTT
This sequence comes from Mucilaginibacter sp., assembly GCA_025929405.1. Classification (GTDB taxonomy): domain Bacteria; phylum Bacteroidota; class Bacteroidia; order Sphingobacteriales; family Sphingobacteriaceae; genus Mucilaginibacter. The sequence continues at coordinate 15,317 of JAICMD010000028.1, forward strand.
TAAGTTTTCCTTAAGGGTACGTTCAATAGCTGCGGTTTCGCGATAAAGTACAGCTATGTTCATGCCATGCTGCGCCAGTTTTTGTACTGCTGCATATCCAAATCCGCTTGATCCGCCTAATATGATGGCCCACTGACCAGAAAATAAACTGTTATTCTGTTGCACTAATAATGTTTTATCAGGTAAGATAAATAAAATTCAATATTCGCCAAAAGTAATTGAAATGTTGAGGATATTTAAACCACATCATACCAGCAACGTCCAACGGTATCATTAGGCTGCTCATCATAAATTTTTATATTTGTGAGCCCCTGCTTTTACCTGTTATGAAAAAATTAGCTGTTTTATTAGTGTTTGTAGTTGGCGGCATATTGGCCTTTGGGGGTAATTTGCAGCAAAAGTTGGATAAAAAAGAATTTTATGCGGCTATGGCATCAGGTAATATGGATGAAGTAAATGCTGAATTAGATGTTTTAAATTCGGTAACATTTGCGGGTAAACAAGGGTATGAAGGCGCGTTACTAATGCGTAAAGCTGATCTGGCTAAGCGCCCTGCCGAAAAACTAAAATTATTTAAAGCCGGGCGCATAAAGTTTGACGGTGCTATTTTAAATGATAAGGATAATGTAGAATTTCATTTCCTGCGTTTTGCCATACAGGAGCACGCACCTAAAATTGTTAAATACCGTACCGACCTGGAAACAGACAAGCAGATCATCCTGAAAAATTATAAGAACCTCCCCACGGTAGTACAGCAAGCCATAACTGATTATACTAAAAACTCAAAGCTGTTAAGTGCAAAGGAATTGAATTAAGCCATTGGCATGACCAAAAAAGTATTAGCTATATATTATTCGCAGTCGGGCCAGTTGGGCGAAATTATTGACAACTTTACCACGCCCCTTGAAGCTGCCGGGGCAAGTGTTGAAAAACATAGGGTAAGATTGGTTAACGAGCCGAACTTCCCGTGGACGGCTGATACCTTTTTTAGCGTAATGCCCGATTGTCAGTTGGATGTTCCGGCCGAGATACAGCCCTTTGACCTCAAAGAAAAAAAATACGACCTGGTAGTTTTAGGTTACCAGCCCTGGTTCTTGTCGCCAAGTATTCCGTTTAACTCTTTTATGCAGGATGAAGGGTTAAGGGCTGTTTTAAAAGATACGCCTGTTATTACCGTTACCGGTTGCCGCAATATGTGGTTAAATGCATTTGTAAGGGTTAAAAAATTGATCAAAGCCGCAGAGGCAAACCATGTAGGCAATATTGCGTTGGTTGATACGCACCCCAATCCGGTAAGCTTTGTCACCATATTCCATTGGATGCTGCACGGAAAAAAAGACCGGTATCTAAACATTTTTCCCCCTCCGGGTGTTGCTGATGCTGACATTAAGAATGCCAAAGCGTTTGGCCAAACCGTTATCCCTCATCTGGATGATGATAACTGGGAGGAGCTGCAGGACGAGTTGGATAAACAAAAAGCCGTGGTGCTTAACTATAACCTGATGATAATTGAAGGCGTAGCCGGAAAAATATTCAGGGTATGGGCAAACATCATAGCCAAAAAGAAAAACAAACTGCCATGGATAAGAGCTTTTAAATATTACCTTTTAATTGCTTTTTTTGTGGGCGCACCAATTGTGGTTACTATTGATGCTATATTATTCAGGTTTACATCGCCTAAACGTATTAAGGCGCGTAAACAACATTTTTTAAATTTAAATTAAGTATGCCTGTTTATATTAACGATACTTCTGTTTTTTTACCTAACGAGCCGGTTGCTAATGATGATATGGAGCTTTATTTGGGCTACATTAATGGCAAACCATCCAAATCAAAAAGTATTGTACTACGTAACAACGGTATTAAAACCCGTTATTATGCTTTAACGCAGGGTGGCAAGCCCACCCATACCAACGCGCAAATGACCGCCGAGGCCGTGCGCAATTTATTTAAGGACGATCCGGAGCAAATAAAAAGTATTGATCTGCTGTCATGCGGCACTTCATCGCCCGACCAAATGATGCCATCGCACGGGGTAATGACCCACGGTTGGCTGCCCGAAGCCGGGCCAGTTGAAGTGGTATCGCCTGCGGGTGTATGCTGCGCGGGTATGCATGCCTTAAAATATGCTTACATGGCCATTAAAACCGGTGATGCTAAAAAAGCAGTAGCTACAGGGTCTGAAAGGTTTTCGGGGCTATTAGTATCTGATGTGTTTGAAGAAGAGGCGCAAAAATTAAAGGAACTTACCGATAACCCATACATCGCTTTTCAAAAGGATTTTTTACGTTGGATGTTGAGCGATGGCGCTTCAGCTTTTTTGATGTCGGATAAACCTAACGAAAATGGTATAAGTCTGCGTATTGAGTGGATAGAAGGGGTATCATACGCCAATGAAATGGAGACCTGTATGTACATGGGTGCCGATAAGCAAAAGGACGGTACGCTAAAAGGCTTCATGGATTATACACCTGAAGAGGTAATGACCCGCTCACTGTTCAGCGTAAAACAGGATATTAATTTATTGAGCGATAACATTGTTTCGCTGGGCGGAAAAAAGATCAAAGAGATCTTTGACCGCAAAGGCTTAACCGCACGAGATATCGATCATTTTTTACCGCATATTTCCAGCGATTTCTTCCGCAGTAAAATTTATGATCTGGTTGAAATTTATGGCGGTGGCATCCCTTATGATAAATGGTTCATTAACCTGTATACCAAAGGCAATGTGGGCGCGGCATCGGTGTATTTAATGATAGACGAGCTGTTCCACAGTGGCCGTTTGAAAAAAGGTGAAAAGATATTATTGCTGGTTCCTGAAAGTTCGCGCTTCTCGTACATGTACGCGTTGTTGACCGTTTGCTAATTC
>JAICMD010000213.1 GCA_025929405.1 Mucilaginibacter sp.
AGCGAGTTTACCCTTACTGATCCTGAAACTTTGAAAATAAATATGCAAAAGGAATGGCAGGATAAATACAAGTTTATCCGGGCATTTGATATAAACCGACCTATTACCCGTTTAGAGTTTGCCGTGCTGATGAACAAATATCTAAACCCTTTTGCCCGTAAAATTGACCTCGACGGTAATATGATCAATTAATATTGGGCAAGTGCGATTGCCTCCCAACGGGAGGGGGCAGGAAGGGGTTTAAATGCATAAATTGTGCACTAAAAATCAACGCTATCCATTACCACTACTTTTTGCACCAGCGGCTTTACATAGTTGGCCAAAAACTCATGGTGTATGGGATGGTCCTGGTAAATATCATGCGCTTCCTTGTTATCAAAAATAGTTAACAGCGATGCATGATAAGTATTATCAACCACTTCTCTTGGTGTGTTGGCAGTTACACCTATATGGATTTGCTTCAAGCCGCCAATATCAGCCAGGGTGTTTATTCCTTCTATCAATTTTGCCTGGTCGGCTGCGTCTTTTAACCAAAAATACACCTGGTGTACAAATACGTTGTTCAATTTCATGGTAAATTATTTTAGGTTGTAAGGTTACAAATATTTAAACATCAGTTCAAATAATAGTAAAATTATAACACCTGCAATATTAGTTATTGTAAATGGTATTTATATATTTGTTTACCGGGTTACTATCAAGTAACAATTGTACCCTACTATAAATGGTTAGGCATCTTTTAATTTTTGTTGTGTGTTTAACGCTGCTGGTATCTGCCCGGGCGCAAGTAGTAAAAGGCAAAGTAGTTGATGCTGCTACAGGTAACCCTATTGCCCGGGCAAGTGTTTATTTAAAAGGATCATCCAAAGGTACAGCCTCAAATGCGCGGGGCGAGTTTGAGTTATATACCGATGAAACCAAAAAACCATTGGTAATAAGTTATGTAGGATATCAGCCGGATACAATATATAATTACAATAATAAAACCTTAACTGTAAAATTAAGCCCGCGCACCCAGGTTTTACGTGAAGTGGTTGTTGGGGAGGTGATTATGACGCGGGAAAAGCAGATGAAAATGTTTTTAACCGAATTTATTGGTTCACGAAACAAGGATTGTGTAATAACCAACCCGGACGACATCAACTTTACTTATCATAAAAAAACAAAAGTCCTTGAAGCCAGTGCAGATCAGCCTTTAATTATTTACAATAAAACACTGGGCTACAAGATCACTTATTTTTTGTCAGTTTTTTCTCACTCACCCACTGAAATGAAAACATCGTATAAAGGCAATTATGTTTTTGCAGAGGATACATTGAACCTAACGCCGGGCGATATTAAAAAAATATTAAAGGCACGCGATAAAGCCTATTTTGGATCGAGGATGCATTTTATGCGTTCGGTATGGAATAATGATTTGGAAAAAAACAAATTTTACTATGGCTGGAATAACACTAATTTTAACAATACCAATTATGTTTTTCATAATATAAACGCGAATAGGGAACAATTATTAAACTACACATTTATTGATAATGATATACACGCTGTTAGGTGGTCAGGGTTAAATATGGCACTTAAGGTAGCCCTCCCACTTGCATATTTTAATTATGACAACAAATATGGCAACGGTGATTGGTCCTACATAACTTTTAAAAGCGGGACTAAAGATGTGGCAATAAACGCCAATAGTTATAACGACAGTGAGCTAGTATGGAGTGGTAAGGCGGCCGAGCAACGGGTAAGTGAGTTGCTGCCGGTTGATTTTGAGCCATCAGAGCCGTTATCAAACACACCAAACGGAACTATCAATGCAAAGTAATGCCATAATGATAAAGACATTATTTACAGCTATTGCTTTTTTGCTTTTAACAGCTTATACACACGCGCAAGTTGTAAAAGGCAAAGTAGTTGATGCCGCTACGGGTAACCCTATTGCCCAGGCAAGTGTTTATTTAAAAGCGTTATCCAAAGGTACCACCTCAAATGCGCGGGGCGAGTTTGTATTATATACCAATGAAACCAAAATACCATTGATAATAAGCAGTATTGGCTACCAACCAGACACAATAGATAACTACAACGGTAAAACCTTAATTATAAAATTAAGCCCGCGTGCCCAGGTTTTACGTGAAGTAGTTATTGGAGGTAAGAATCGGGAAAAGTACATGAAAATATTTTTAACCGAATTTATTGGTTCACATAACAAAGATTGTATAATAAGTAACCCGGAGGTTATCAAATTTACTTATCATAAAGAAACGCGAATATTAGAAGCTAAGGTTAACCAGCCATTAATAATTCAAAATAAAAAACTGGGCTACAAGATCACTTATTTTTTGACAGCTTTTTCACATTCGCTAACAGAATTGGAAACATCGTATAAAGGCAATTATGTTTTTGCGGACGATACATTGGGCCTAACGCCCACTGAAATAAAAGAAATACGCAAGGCCCGTGATAAGGCCTATTATGGGTCGAGAATGCATTTTATACGTTCAGTTTGGGCGGACGATTTGAAAAAAAACAAATTTTTCTATCTCTATACTAATCTTTATGATTTGCGGATTAATTTTATTTTTAATAATATAATTAATGCCAGTAAGGAACAACTATTAAACAACATATTCACTAAAATCATCAACCCCATAGGATATTTTTGGTATTTACCTGTTACATCTATTGTTTATAACGGCGTTGATAAATCCGACGTAACCTTTCAAAGCGGGACTAAAAATGTGGTGATAAACGCCAATAGTTATAACGAAAGTAACTTGCTATGGAGTGGTAAAATGGGCGAGCAACGGGTAAGGGATCTGCTGCCGGTTGATTTTGAGCCATCAGAGCCGTTATCAAAATAAATTAATCTTGTATTTATACTGATTTGGTGTAAGCTTGCCGCAATTAAAAGTTGCACGTTACAACATGAAATGTTTAGCCGGTGTCAAATATTTTATACAGGTGTTGATAACATGTAAATAAATCGCAAATTTGTAATCAATCTAAATTCCTGTTCGCGGTAGTAAGACATGAGTGAGAAAACAATTTTGGTGTGGTTTAGAAATGATTTACGTATTCATGATAACGAAATACTGTTAGAAGCAACGCGTAAAGCTGATAAAGTACTGCCCGTTTATTGTTTTGATCCTTATTATTTTACTAAAAATGCTGCCGGCGAACCAAAAACCGGAAGTTTTAGGGCCAGATTTTTAATTGAATCAGTAGCCAATCTGCGCAGCAACTTACGCAGCATGGGCAGCGATCTGATCGTCCGTATTGGTAATCCTGCCGAAATAATCCCCCAATTAGCAGAAGAATATCAGGTGAGCGAAGTTTACCATCACCGCGAAGTAGCCTACGAAGAAACTGCGATATCCGAACAGGTTGAAACTGCCTTATGGAAGGTAAAACTCAATTTAAAGCATTTTATCGGCCATACACTATATCATAAAGAGGACCTTCCATTCCCGATAAAAGATATTCCGGATAGCTTTTCTACCTTTAAGAAAAAAGTAGAACGTGATAGTAATGTGCGCCCGTGTGTGGATACGCCCGAACATATTAGCTCGCCTGCCATTAATGATGCGGGCGAGTTACCAACTTTACAACAATTAGGATTGGATGAGCCTGCAGATGACCCGCGCGCTACTGACCAGTTTACCGGTGGCGAAACCACTGCCTTGTGCCGGTTACAGCAATATTTTGCCAATACCGATTTTTTAATATCGCCAAAAGCCAAAACAACTGTTTATACCGATAACTCATCAAAGCTTTCGGCATGGCTAAGCGTTGGCTGTATTTCTATGCGGCAGGTTTATTGGGAAGTTATTAAACATGAGCAGGCCAGCAATACCCATCATGGCGATATATTGATATTGGAACTGCTATGGCGCGATTATTTCAGATTCATGTTTAAAAAGCACGGACAGAAATTTTATAAAGCCGAAGCGCTTAGCCATGATACCCTTAACGGGCCGGCAGAGGATGAAGCTTTTGATACCTGGAAAACAGGCACTACCGGCATACCATTTATTGATGCCAGTATGCATAAACTAAATGCTACAGGTTATATTAATAATTATAGCCGCCAAATGGTAGCACTATACCTTGTACGCAATCTTAAAGTAAACTGGACCAAAGGTGCAGCTTATTTTGAGCAAACACTTATAGATTACTCGCCCGCCAGCAACTGGGGTAACTGGGCCTTTATTGCCGGCATGACGCACGATCCTAAAGACAATCGCTACTTTAATTTTAATAAAGCTGCCGAAGAACTGGAAACAAATAGCGATTTTGTGAACACCTGGCTGCCTGTAGTAAACACTTCGGGGGATAATTTGGTTACTTCTGATCCGATTTAGTAGAATACCCGAAAAACTATAGCCTTATTAATGTTTTTTGACAGTTATATCATCTTGTCTTAAAAAAACCTTGCCTAAACCAACTTTCTATTAATATTTTACAAATTAAATTTAAAGTTTATAAGCGGTTATGCTTACTTTTGTACCGTTTTAACGATTGGTTTCTACACTCATGGATCGTCTCAATTATATTAATAGCGGAAACGCAGCCTTTATTGATTCTTTATACGAAGCTTACAAACAAGACCCCTCATCGGTTGATTTTGGATGGCAGAAGTTTTTTGAAGGTTTTGACTTTGGCCGCGGCTCGGAAACACCTGCCGTAAGCGCCGAAACACCCGATCACTTTTTAAAAGAGATTAAGGTACTAAACATGATAGATGGTTACCGTAACCGGGGCCACTTATTTACCGATACTAACCCCGTACGCGAACGCCGCAAGTATTATCCGGGTAAAGAACTGGAAACTTTTGGTTTATCAGACGCCGACCTGGATACCGTATTTAATGCCGGTGTAGAGATAGGCTTAGGCCCTGCCAAATTGCGTGATATTTTGCAAATGGTAGAAGAGACCTACTGCGGCACTATAGGTGCAGAGTATAAATACATACGCAATCCTATAAAAATTAAGTGGTTTGAAGACCGGATGGAAAAAACCCGCAACAAGCCATCGTTCAACATCGAAGAGAAAAAATTAATGTTGAACAAGCTTAACCAGGCTGTTGTGTTCGAGAACTTTTTGGGTACCAAATTTTTGGGGCAAAAACGTTTCTCGTTAGAAGGTGCCGAGGCATTGATACCTGCGCTTGATTCGGTTATACAAAAAGGCGCCGAACTGGGCCTTAAAGAATTTATAATTGGTATGGCGCACCGCGGCCGTTTAAACGTGCTGGCCAATATCATGGAAAAAACCTACAAAGAGATATTTGCCGAGTTTGAAGGTAAAAACTATGATATGGATTCGCATTTTGGCGGCGACGTTAAATATCACCTGGGTTTTTCAACCGATGTGGATACCAAAAGCGGCAACAAAGTTCACCTGAGCTTATGCCCTAACCCATCGCACCTGGAAACAGTTGACCCGGTTGTTGAGGGGTTAACCCGCTCAAAAATTGATTTTAAATATAATGGCGACCATTCAAAAATTGCGCCTATATTAATACATGGTGATGCTTCAATAGCCGGACAGGGCATTGTTTATGAAGTATTGCAAATGGAAAAACTGGACGGCTACCGCACCGGCGGTACCATACACCTGGTAATTAATAACCAGATAGGTTTTACCACCAACTTTAAGGACGCACGTTCAAGTACTTATTGTACTGATGTGGCTAAAACAGTATTATCGCCTGTTTTTCATGTTAATGGCGATGATGTGGAAGCGTTAGTACATGTTATAAACCTGGCTATGGAGTACCGCCAGACTTTCCATGACGATGTATTTATTGACATACTTTGCTACCGCAGATATGGCCATAACGAGGCAGACGAACCTAAGTTTACCCAGCCTTTATTATACAAAGCCATCGAGGCGCACCCAAATCCGCGTGAAATTTATTTGAAACAGTTGTTGGATGAAGGTAGTGTAAATACCGATGAGGCAAAGGCTATGGAAAAATCTTTCCGTGATCATTTGCAGGAAAAACTGAATGAGGCAAAAGCCGAAGAACGCTTTACAGGCAGCATA